>JAMWCK010000072.1 GCA_023819625.1 Candidatus Omnitrophota bacterium
ACTTCAAGGCCTCTGCTAAAGTAAATCTACCCTCATATAAAGCCTTGCCAATGATTATACCCTTAAGCCCTTTTTTTTCCAATAACTTTAGTTTATAGATATCCTCTAAACTACAGATCCCCCCTGAGGCAATAATTTCCAATCCGCTTACCTTCAGTAAGCTCTTTATTCCTTTAATGTTCGGCCCGGTAAGGGTGCCATCTTTTATGGTATCGGTATAAATCATCTCCTTAAAACCCATTTCTTTTAATTTACAGGCGAATTTTACGATATTTTTTTTCTTTGCGGCCCTTTGCCAACCCCCAATCAAAATATTATCCCCGCGGGCATCTAAACTGACGATTATTCTCTTACCAAAACGACTAAGGGCCATTTTTAAGAAATCTTCATCCTCTATCGCCCTTGTGCCAAGGATAGTCCGTTCAACCCCCATACCGAGTAATCTTTTAATGGTTTCCCTATCCCTTACCCCGCCGCCAAACTCAACCGGTATATTCACTGCCGCAATAATCTCCTTTAAGGTTGATAAATTCTTCGGTCTGCCGCTTAAAGCCCCATCTAAATCAACCACATGTAAAACCTTAGCACCCTGCTTTACCCAGTGTCTGGCTGTCTTTGCGGGGTTGCGCGAATATATTTTTTTATTGTGCCTTCCCTGCACAAACCTTACCACACACCCGTCTTTTATGTCTATTGCCGGGATAATTAGCATAACTTGATAAAATTCTCTAATACCTTAAGCCCAATTTGTTGACTCTTTTCTGGATGGAACTGTACACCATAAACATTATCCTGCCAGACTACTGCCGCGAATTCTCTACCATAATCGCAAGTCGCCACAATTACATTCTTATCCCAGGGTACAGAATAATACGAGTGACAAAAATATACATAGGCATTATCAGGTATATCTTTTAATAACGGACAGGTATTTTTAAGCCTTAACTGGTTCCATCCGATATGGGGCACTTTTAAACCTCTTATTGCCGCAAATCTTTTTACCTTGCCCTTTATGATGCCCAAACCATTTTTTTTCTTTGCCTCATCACTTCCCTCAAACAAAAGTTGCATCCCCAGACATATGCCTAAAAGTACCTTTTTATTCTTGATATGCTCTTTTAACGCAAAAATCAAATCTTGTTTTTGTAATTGGGTTATTGCATCATCAAATGCACCTACACCAGGTAAAACTATTTTGTTATACCGCCGGATATCTTGGGGTCGAGAAATTACCCTTGTCTTCTGCCCAAAAAATTCTAGCGCCTTTTTTACACTATAAATATTTCCCATCCCGTAGTCAATAATCCCGATCCCGAATGAAGCGTTGGTTTCAGTTTCTCTTCGGGATACCGAAGAATGACTCCTCTGGTTATAAACATTCGGCATCATCTTAATCAATTACACCTTTGGTTGAAGGAATTCCCTTACGCCGACGGTCAATCTGCGTCGCCTCATCAAGGGCCTTACCTAAAGCCTTAAAGATTGGCTCTAGGCTTGCATGTAAATCCGGATTGGGATTTTCCAATTTTATATTCAGATTCATTCCTAATTGTTTAGAAAAGGTATCCAGGAATTGCTTGGCATAATTAAATTCATAACCCTCTTTGGATACCGGATAATTACCTTTGGAGACACTTAGGTTAAATGAACCCCTTCCACTTAAGTCTAAAGCAACATTAGCAGTAATTTCCTCCATCGGCACAGATGCATCCCCTAATCTTTTAATACCCTTTCTATCGCCTAAGGCCTGCTTAAAGGCCTGCCCCAAGACAAGCCCAACATCCTCATTGACATGATGAATGTCAACCTGAAAATCGCCCTTATTTAATTTTAGCTCTAAATCAAAAAAACCCCAGAAAGCAAATAATTCTAACATATGGTCTAAAAATCCGATACGGGTATTTATTTTTGCCCTTCCTGAACCGTCGATATTTAATTTTACCCTAATCTGTGTTTCCTTGGTCTTCCTGGATATAATTGCTTTGCGCATCTTTCTACCTTTCTTAATTAAATCTTACCTTAACCGATTCTAAGTGTTTATTAAGTCCTTCAATTGTAGCGATTTTTTCTAAGGGTTCTTTTACCCTCTCTAATGCCTTCTTGGAATAACTGATAATGTGGCTGCGTTTTATAAAATCCAAAACCGATAATCCGGAAAAAAATCGCGCTGTGCCCTGCGTGGGTAAGACATGGCTTGGCCCTGCCACATAATCGCCTACTGCCGTAGGGGTATAGGGACCTAAAAAGATTGCCCCCGCATTTTTTATACCTTTTAATAGTCGGCGCGGATTCTTTACCATGATCTCTAGATGCTCGGGAGCAATTTTATTGATAATCTCTACTGCCTGCATTAAATTTTTAGTTAAGATAATAAAACCGTTATCATCCATTTTAGAATTTACCTCCCGCGCTAATTTTTTGGAATCGGTGATTAATATCGCCAGACCCCCACGATGCTCTGCCTGTGCACTTAAATCCGCCACAATATATTTAGGATCGCTATAACGGTTAGCCACAATCACTAATTCGGTTGGGCCGGCGATCATATCAATATCCACAACGCCAAAGACCTGCCTCTTTGCCTCACTGACATAGATGTTTCCCGGGCCAACTATTTTATCTACACGAGGAATTGTCTTTGTCCCGTAGGCCAAGGCGGCAATCCCCTGCGCCCCTCCCACACGATAAATCTCATCTACCTTTAATAAATCTGCAACCACTAGAATATGTGGATTAATAAAACCGTTTTTATCCGGCGGACTGATTAAAATTATTTTTTTTACTCCTGCTAACCTTGCAGGAAGCACGGTCATATAAACGCAAGAGACCAAAGGCGCAGTCCCCGCGGGAATATATACTCCTACCTTTTCTATGGGTGTATAATTCTCACCCAAAATCACTCCTTCTTCGGCGCGCATCTTCCAGGACTTCCTTAAGGTCTTGGCATAAAATCTATTAATATTCTCAATGATGACCTTAAGACTACTTACAAAATTAGGATTAATGTTTTGATAAGCACCGCTAATCTCTATTTGTGAAACCTTGAGTTGTTTAGGTAATAATTTCACGCCGTCAAACTTTTTGGTATATTTTATAACTGCCTCATCACCTAATAGACGCACGTCCTCAATAATCCGACGAACCTTTTCCTCTATCCGTCTTGATTTAAGCATTCCCCGCATACAAATTTTCTCTATCGTTTTGCTGTTAAAACGGATAATTTTCATATGCGTCTTTTGCCTCACCTTAAGCCTTAGAAGAATTTATCATCCGTGCAACTTTATTTTTTAGTTCACCAAAGGCCAAAGAAAAATTCTCGGGCTTATTTCCTCCTGCCTGAGCAAAGTCTTTTCTTCCCCCACCCGAACCTCCTAAAATCCCGCCACAATCCTTAATTAGCTTTACCGCATCTATACCCTTATCTACCAAATCACCTGTTATCCCTATTACTAACAAGGCCTTATTCTTTTGCCTTGTGCCTAAAGCAATTACTGCCGGATGGGTTTTTTTCTTCAATATATCTACTGCCTCTCTAAGTATTTCTATATCCGTATCATCTAATATCTGGGTGATAATCTTGATTTCGTTTATCTTCTCTGCGTTTTCAATCCAGGAATCTAACAAAATCATTATTTTTTCCCGCTGCTGATTGTATTTTAACTTCTCCAACTCCTTTATCCTGACTAACCTCTTTTCTAATTCCCGGCTTAAATTCTCTACCGAGACACCAAGTATCTCTGAAAGCTCAGCTAATTTAGACTCCTCTTCTTTAATATGTTTATAAGCCGACACGCCGGTTACTGCCTCAATTCTACGGATACCCGCGGCTACCGAGCTTTCTGAAATAATCTTGAAGATTCCAATCCGGGCCGTAGAATCAAGATGGGTTCCACCACATAATTCTAAAGATACATCGCCAATAGAAACCACGCGCACTTTACTTGCATACTTTTCCCCAAAGAAAGCCAACGCCCCCTTTCGCCTTGCGTTAGATAAAGACATCTGTTTAGCTAAAACGCAATAATTTTCTAATATATAGCCATTTACTATCTCCTCTATGCGGTCTAACTCCGCTCGCCCAATATCCTTAAAATGCGTAAAATCAAAACGTAAATAATCTTCTCTAACTAATGAGCCTTGTTGTTGCACATGTACACCCAAGACCTTCCTTAAGGCTGCCTGCAAAAGATGAGTGGCAGTGTGATTACGGGCAATAGATAAGCGACGTTGGGCATCTATCTGGGCTAAGACAGAATCATTCTTTTTGAAACTTCCTTCTTGAACCTTGCCCAGATGTAGAATAACGTTACCCACCTTGCGCGCATCTGAAACTATAAAGACATTCTTACCCTTGATGATCTTACCCGTATCTGCAACTTGACCGCCGGATTGCGGGTAAAAGACAGTCTGTTCCAATATTATCGTCGCATACTCGCCTTTGTTTATCCTTTTTACCTTAAGATTATCCTTAAAAATCTCGCTTACCTTTACACGATAAGAATTAAATTTATACCCCAGAAAGCGCGTGGGCCTAAGTCCGGCATATAAATCTCCTCCGACAAAAATTCCTTCCTTAATCTGCGTCTTTGACTTAGAACGATTTCTTACCTGGGTTAATTCCTGCTGAAATACCTCTTGCGAGATATTAAGATTATGGTTCTTAAGCCAGTCTTGGGTTAATTCTAAAGGTATACCGTAGGTGTCATAAAGATAAAATGCAATCTTTGCAGCAATTTCTGGATCGGGTTTTTTTAACAGAGCGGCGAATTTTTCCCTAAACAAACTCTCGCTTGAATTCAAAATGGCAATAAAGTTTTTCTCTTCTGCAAGAATAATCTGGGCAATATTTTCGCGACGCAAGAGCAAATCTGGATAGGGAACCTTCATAACCTCTGCTACTGCCGGCACTAATTTATACAAAAATGGCTTATTTTTTATCCCCAGAGTTTTAAGGTGAAGACTGCTTTTACGGATAAGTTTTCTTATCACATAACCTCTTGTCTCATTAGAAGGCAAAACCCCATCAAATATCGCAAATACTATTGCCCGGATATGATCAGAAATTGCATAGATAAGTTCTCTTTCAGGAAGAGTCCTCTTGATTTGAAGATTAGACACCAATTGTGGGGAGAGCCCCTGTTTTATCTCTTCTATAATCGGCTTGAATAAACTTGTTTGAAAATTGCTCTCTGTAGCCTCTATAACCGCCACTAATCTTTCAAGCCCCATACCCGTATCAATATTTTTCTTAGGTAGCGGTTCTAATATCCCTGGTTCTTTGCGGTTAAATTGGGTAAAGACTAAATTCCAGACCTCCACGAACCTACCACAATCGCAGGCAGGGCTACAATTTGCTCTTTGACAGCCAATATCTTCTCCCCGGTCAAAAAATATCTCCGAACACGGTCCGCAAGGTCCATTAGGACCTTTGGTCTTTGCCTCTGAGGGCCAGAAATTCTCTTTCTCCCCCAAACGGATAATCTTTTGTGCCGGAACCTTGATTAAGTCTCTCCAGATCCCCTCTGCCTCATCATCCTCCTGATAAACCGAAACCCAGAGTCTGTCTTTTTCAAGTTTTAGTTCTTTGGTTAAGAACTCCCAGGCAAAAGATATGGCCTCTTTCTTAAAATAGTCGCCAAAGGAAAAATTACCTAGCATCTCAAAAAAGGTGTGATGGCCGGGAGTCTTACCTACCTTATCCAGATCATCGGTACGCAGACACCTCTGGCATGTCGCTGCACGCCTAAACCCAGAGTCAAAGCCCAAAAATTCTTTCTTGAATTGATTCATCCCCGCAGGGGTAAATAAAACCGTGGGATCATCTTGAGGGACAAGAGAATCACTGGCTACAATTTTATGATTCCTGACCTTAAAAAAATCTAAAAACCTTTCTCTCAACAAATCTGCCGTCATAATTCGTTTAATACGTCGGTGATTACCTCCGCAGAAAAACCGCGACGTAGAAGATAACTATATAATCTCTGTTTCGCCTTCTGTGGCTCAATCTTTTTAAGACGCCTGAGCCTTTCTTTTACCAATTGCTTTACTACTTCTTCTTCAGAATAATTCTCCTTTGTTTTCTCAAGAACATCATTAATAATTTCTTTATCTATCCCTTTCAGTCTTAATTCCTCTTTTATCCTTCTTAAACCAAACGGCCTTTTAAGACGCGACTCAACCCAGAGTTGACTAAAATAAACATCATTAACAAACTCTTTATTTCTTAAAAAGATAAGCGTCTGTTGAATTATGGATTCTTTAAATTTTTTACGTTTTAATCGCTGGTAGATTTCCTTTTCACTGCGCGGCCGGTATTTGAGCAAAAGAAAGGCATAATCTTTTGCCTTCTGTAGGGGGTCAATAAATTTAGGGCTCACTTT
>JAMWCK010000073.1 GCA_023819625.1 Candidatus Omnitrophota bacterium
CCTGGGTAAATTCCTGATATCTTCCCTGATAGGGATTATCAAAATATTCGGGACTAAAATTAGTCTTGAGGTTCTGGTTTAAAATCTGGATAATCTCGTTAAAACTGCGACTCATCCCGGTTCCCACGTTTAAGATTGCTCTTCCCTTAAATTCCAATGCCTTAAGCGTAATTCTTGCTACATCCTTTACATAAATAAAATCCCTTTTCTGCTGGCCAAACTTAAATATGCGCGGAGAGCGATTATTCCTCATTTGAAGATATAATTGATAAATCATGCTAGAAGCGCTTTTTTTGTGTGCCTCACCTGGACCGTAGACATTAAAGTACCTTAACCCCACAATTGTCTTGTTCTTTAACCCTTTTAGGCTTAAAACCAAGCGGTCACAAAGATATTTGGAAAAGCTATAACTATTTAAGGGGTGGGGTCTTTGTGTCTCTTTTGCCGGCATCGGACCGTCACCGTATACCCCGGCAGAAGAGGCATAAACTAACTTTATTTTTTTAGAGATACAATGTTTTAAAATATTTTTAAATCCCTCATAGTTTACCTTAAACATAAGGGAATCATCTTTTAAGGTCGTATCCGTAATTGCTGCCTCATGCACTATGGCATCTAAACGGGGAATCTTTTTAAGGATATCAGTCTCTAAGATATCACCTACGATGAGCTCACCCTTAAATTCAGGCAGGTTATTAAAATCAGCCGAGGAAAAGTTATCCCAGATAAAAACCTTTGCCCCTTTTTCTTCTAAAGATTTTACAATCCAGGAACCAATAAAACCAAAACCACCAGTAACTAATACCTTCATAGACTTTACATTATATCAACTTTTCATTATTTGGTCAACACAATCTAAGACGTCTTCCACGCTAATTGCCTTAAGACATAAAAAATCTTTTTTACAGTTATGGGCAAGACACTCAAGACATCCTATCTCTTTATGTAAAATTTTATTCCTTTTTCCTAATGGTCCCCAACGCAGCGGACTTAACCCTTTTTGACTTCTCCCAAAGATAGAAATCACCGGCGTTCCCACCGCACTGGCGATATGAACGGGTCCGGAATCATTAGAGATAAATAAATGACACCTCTTTAAGAGGCTTGCTAATTGGCTAATGGAGGTCATTCCGGCAAGGTTTATTACCGGATGATGCATATTTTTAATTACCTTATCAGCTATCTCTATATCTTTTCCTGCAGCAATAATCAAAACCTTAAAATTATATTTCTCAATTAATCTATCGCAAACACGGGCAAATCTTTCGGAAGGCCAGATTTTAGAAGGACAACTTGCGCCCGGATGGATGGCTAATAATTTATCCGTTTTATTTATCGATTCTTTTTTTAATAATGCCTCTATCCAGTTTTCCGATTCTGATTTTATCGGCATAAATAAACACTTATCCTTTGGCTCAATACCCAGATATCTCACTAAATCCAAATTATATTCCAACTCATGCCTTTCGCCTAATTGCTTGGTATGTCTTATTCTATCGGTAAGTAAAAAACTAAGTTTTCGGTCATAACCGATTCTTCTCTTTATCCTGGCAAAGAAACTAATGAGGTGTACCCGATTTGTGGGATGAAGAATTATTGCCAGGTTAAATCCCTTTTTCTTTAATTGTTGCGTAAATCTAATTGAACTAAACCAGCCCTTATGTGTAGTTTCTTTATCATAAACGATAACCTCATCTAAATAAGGATTGCCCTCAAGTATCTCTTTGGTGTAAGGAGAAACCATCATCGCAATGTAGGCCTCAGGATAGGCATCACGCATTGCTTTAATCACAGGCGTTGAAAGAAGCACATCACCAATTCTATCTGTTCTGACGATTAAAATTCTTTTATAGGGGTTTGGAATTTTGGATTTGGAAATTAGAATTTGTTTGGAATTTGGTGCTTGGTTATAGGAATCTAATACCTTTCTTACCTGTCTTAATACATCCTCTACTTTTATTAACTTTAGACAATCTAAGTTTGCGAAGCGACACTGCGCCTTTTCGCAAGGACGGCAGAGGATTTCCTTCTTTACTACGGCGTTAATCTCTGACCAGGGGCCATATTTTTCTTCATTTGTCGGACCGAATATTGCTACCACCGGAATATTTAGATAACTTCCCAGATGTAAAACTGCGCTGTCATTGGTAATTAAAAGAGTTATTTTTTTAAGTAATGCAGCCAGTTGTGTAAGCGTAGTCTTACCGGCTAAATCTAACACTTCAACTGGTGAATTTTTCGCGATATATTCAGTAATCAAAATATCGTCTTTATCTCCGACCAAAATTATTTTAGCTAAGAATTCTTTCATCAAAGCTCTTATCAATTCTATGAATTTTTCTTTCTCCCAGCGCTTGATATGGCTCCTTGCACCGCAAGAAATTACAATGATTTTATCTTTATCGGTGATATTATTTTCTTTTAATAACTCATTAATGTATTTTTCATCTTCCGCTTTAATATATAAGCTTTTTTCGGGAATAATCTTAAGTAATCGTTGGCAATCCGGGATCAAGCCCTCTAATTTATATAAATGTCTTTGTCGCATATGCCTTATTTCTTTAGGGATAAACGCAAGTGGTGAAGTCTTAAGCCGCACTGGTAATAGCACTCCAAAGAGGGTATTGCGCAAATCCACAACCAAATCAAATCGCTCTTTCTTAAGTTCATTAAATAATTTAATTTTATCTTTTAATTTTGCATACTTATCATAAACGATAACGCGCTGGATGTAAGGACTTTGGAATATCTCTGTTGCGCGCGGTCCGACAAGTACCGTAATTTTTGCCGCAGGAAATTTATACCGCAGATAATCCAAAACTGGCAGGGTTAAGACGACATCACCAATATTGCTTAAGGTAATAAAGAGAACCTTGTTTATTGAGCTTATTGTGTTCATTGATTTCGTTGGGTTAAGACTTGCTTAATTTCTTCTCTGAGCTCATCGGGAGTAATTACCTTCATACAGCGATTATCTTTACAGCGCCTGACATAACAGGGAGTCTTACATCCGATATCCTTAAAGAGAATAATTACATTAGAAACAGGACGTGGTCCGGTAATTAATGGAGATGTGGGACCAAAAAGCGCAATAATCTTCTTCGTACCCACTGCATTGGCAATATGTAGTGGTCCGGTATCAGCACTAATAAATAAGTTTAAGCGCTGACACAATGCCCCTAACTGGCTTATATTTAGTTTTCCGGCAGCGATAATCGGTTTTTCAAGCATTAATTTCTTAATCTTCTGTGCCAAAGAAACATCCGAAACGCTTCCGGTAATTATCACCTTACAATTAAAATCACCAATTAAATAATCACAGGTTCTCGCCCAGTATTCCAGCGGCCAACGTTTAGGTAGCCAATTTCCTCCCGGATTTATAGCCACAAGGAAATCCGCTTTGGTGATAGCATTAATTTTAAGGAATTCATCGATAGCCTTCTTATCCTCATCGCTTATAAAAAACTCAAGGTAACTATCCTCTACTTTAAGGCCGGCGTTCTTAATAATATTAAGGTAATAGTCTATACGGTGTAATTCATCCCGTCCAGGAGGGATTATCGCCTTCGTCAATAAAAAGCCGCGTTTTCGAGTGTAATAACCGATTCTTTCTTTAATCCCCGCAAGCCGACAGATCAATGTACGGGTAAATGAGCGATGGAGCAAAAATACCGTATCAAAATTCTTTTCTTTAAGAAACCTGACAAAATTTAGTTTTTCCCGCAGCCCTCTATGTCGGTCTTTTTCATCAAAGATAATTATCTCATCCAGATGGGGATTACCTTTTAAGATAGGATAACAGCGTGGAGGTATGATGCAGGCAATAAAACCTTCTGGAAAATTGCGTCGGATATTTCTGATGGTGGCGGTAGAAAAAAGCACATCCCCCATCCAGTTGACATTAAAGATAAGGATACGTTTTTGTGTCATTTTATTTATGGCGGTGCTCTTTAAAAAAGGTATAAAAACCCGAAATCTCAAACCAGAAGACCAATAGATTATTAGCGGTAGAAGAAATCCTTATTCTCTTTAAGGCAAATATGTCATCCGAAGGGTAATTCTTTCCCGGATTAGTCGCCACTGCATACTGGTAACCAGCCTCTATAACGAGTTTGCGGATAAAAGAATTAAAATTACCCCCCGGATAGCAAAAAAGGTTCACGGGTTGAGCCAATTTTTCTTCTAATATTCTCTTTGAACCAAATATCTCTTTTCTTAAATCTTCTTCGTCTTCAATTTCCGTAAGATATTTATGTGTCAGGGTGTGGCTGCCAAAAGAAATTAATCCGCTATCGCGCATTTTAATGATTTCATCCCAACTGAGTCTATCGCCCTGGGGACGCCCAACCTCATCAACAATAATAAAAATCGTTGCCGCTAAATTATATTTTTTTAAGATGGGAAAGGCATATACATAATTATCCTTATAGCCGTCATCAAAAGTTATGGCAACTGTGCGGCGGGGAATTTTCTTTTTTTCTTTAATCAACCTTGCCAATTCTTCAAGGGGTAGAACATTATAGCGATGCTCTTTTAAGAAACGCATCTGGCGCTGGAAAGATTCCACGCTTACTGCCAACCTATTTTCTGCTAAGGCATTTGGATTAACAGAATGATACATCAATATTGGCACCACATACTGCTTACTAAGAAAAACGACAAAACCTGAAATTAAAGCAAATAGAACAATTAAACTTATACCGCATATCTTTCGCCCAGACATTCCAGATACACCCTTTCTGTCTCTAAGACCATCTTCTCTAAGGAGAAATTCTCGCTAACAAAAATTTGCGCCCTTCTTCCTAAGGATTTTCTTTTTTCTTGATCTACTAACAACTCTAATATCTTAGCGGCTAAATCTCTGGTGTCCTGTGGTCTTACCAGAAGACCATTTATCCCCTCCTGAATTACATTCTTTATACCCCCTACTGCCGAGCCAATTACTGCACAACCACAAGCCATTGCCTCAAGCAATGCCAGACCTAAACCTTCTTTTAGCGAAGGCAGCACAAATACATCTATTAACGCTAAGATTTCTCTCGTATCGGCTAAGGAAGGAAAGAAAAATACATTCTCTTCCAATCCTAAGTTCCAGACTAATTTTTTTAATTTCTCCCTTTGCCTTCCGTCCCCTACAATTACTAATTGCGCCTGGGGTATTTTTTCTAAAACTATCTTCATTGCCTCAATTAAATAGATATGTCCTTTCTCTTTAGAAAGTCTAGAAATTATACCCACAATCGGCCCTTCTTTTAACCCAAAATCTTTTCTTTTTGATATTCTGATATTCTGATATTCTGATATTCTAAATCTCTCCACATCTACGCCATTAAGTACCAAATGGATATTTCTTTCTGGAACACGGAAGTCCTTCACCAGATGTTCTTTTACGTCTTTACTTATTGCAATCACCCTTTTACCCCAGCAAGGAAAAATCTTTCTTAAAAGGCGTCGCTTAAAAAATCCATGGCAGGTAGAAATATAACAAACACCGGTCTTCTTCTTTAATAGATATCCTAAGACTTGGGTGGTGCGCGTATTGCTGTGCACAAGATCTATTTCATATTGCTTTATAAAAAAAGACAACTTAAAGAGACACCGCCAAATCTTAAGGCCGATTTCCTGTTTTGTGTCAAGGGGAAGAAGAATGCAATTAATATCCTCTTTTAAGAACTGGGGAAGTAACTCTCCACCCGAAGAAGCCACAAATACCTTATGTCCTCTTTTCTTAAGGTTATTTGCCAAAGAAAATACATAACTCGTAATCCCACCGATATTCAGATGATTAACCAGATATAAAATATTCATTTAAGAAATTTATTTACTGCCTCCCGTACCTCTTCGGGCGTAATCAAGACCATACACCGTTTAGTCTTACAACGGCTCCGATAACAGGGGCTACAGGACAAATTCTTCTTTATGACTATACATTCCTTTGCCGGCGGAAGATGACGTAAAGGCTCAGTAGGCCCAAAGAGTGCCACAAAGGGCACCTTTTGACTGGCGGCGATATGTAAAGGTGCGGAGTCCGGTGAAATATAGACGCTACATCTTTTAATCAAACAGGCAAGTTGATTTATAGAAGTCTTACCACAGGCGTTAATCGGCTTTATCGGTTTAAGCATCTGCTGTATAGTATTTGCTATTACCAAATCCTTTTCTGTCCCTGTAAAAACAATGCGCAAATCTTCTTGCGCCAATTCTTTACATAACCTGACAATATGAGAAATAGGCCAGTTCTTAGTTAACCAGCGCTTGCTGGCACTGATGTTTATGCCAATAAGTTTTTGCCGCACACCCAACCACTGAGAACCTAAAAACTCTTCTATATACCGGTCATCTTCTTCGC
>JAMWCK010000074.1 GCA_023819625.1 Candidatus Omnitrophota bacterium
CTCGATCCTGTTTATGACCGCGCTTAAATTTTCTTCTTTACCCGAAGAAAAATCATCTAGGACCCTTACGCAATGGCCTTTTTTTACTAAGACCTCAACAATATGCGAACCGATAAAACCTGCCCCACCGGTAACTAAAAACTTACTCATAATCTTATCAGTTTATCCGTTCTTATCTGGCGATAGACATTGCGGGTATCAAATATTAAAGCTGAATTCTTAAGTATAAAATCATAGTCTATACTTGAATGATCAGTAGCAATAATTACGCAATCAAATTTAACTAATTTCAATTTCTCTAATAGAATAGATTTTAAGTTAATATGATTTATCTTTAAATAGGGAATCAGGGGATCATAGTAAGAAACAAAAAAACCCTTCTTTTGCAGGATATCAATGAGGTCTAAGGCCGGGGATTTTCTTAAGTCCTTTACATCCTTTTTATAAGTTACGCCAACTACCAAAATCTTTATTTTATGTCTTCTGCGTCTTTGCATCTTGGATTTTAGTAAATCAACTACCCGGCCTACCACATACTTAGGCATATAATTTATCACTTCAGAGGCGAGTTTAATAAAACGCGATTTAAATCCGAAATGTTTTGCCTTCCAATAAAGGTATAAAGGATCCTTGGGAATACAATGTCCACCCACCCCCGGTCCAGGATAAAACCGCATAAAACCAAAGGGTTTTGTGCTGGCTGCCTCAATAACCTCCCAGACATCAATATTCATTTTATGACACATCATTGCTAACTCATTAATAAAACCGATATTAATCAAGCGAAATGTATTCTCCAATAACTTTGTCGCCTCGGCAACGCGAGAGGAAGAAACCGGGACCACCTTTTTAATTATATTTTTATAAACCAGTACGGTAAGTTCCGTTGCCTGCTTATTTATGCCTCCTACTACCTTGGGAATTATCTTTAAGGGAAAATCTTTATTATTCGGGTCTATCCTCTCTGGCGAAAAAGAAAGATAAAAGTCCCTGCCGTGCCTTAAACCCTCTTGTTCAATTAAAGGCAGAATTACCTCTTCAGTTGTGCCCGGATAGGTGGTGCTCTCTAAAATAATTAAACTGCCGAGTCTTAGATTCTTTGCAATTCTCTTAACTGCCTGTTTAATATAAGAGATATCCGGACGATATTTTCTTTTTAGGGGAGTGGGAACACAAATAATAATCACATCAACTTCTTTTAGAATCTTAAAATCGCTACTTACAGAGAACCTGCCTTTTTTAAGAACCATTATTAAATCTTCACTGGGGACGTCAATAATATAGGACTCTTTTCTTTTTATCTGCCTGAGTCGGTCTTTATCTATTTCAATCCCTACAACATTTAATCCCTTTTTGGCAAATTCAACTGCCAAGGGGAGACCAACATAACCCAAACCCACAACCGCAATTTTTACCTTTTTCTTCAAAATCCTTTCTTTAAGCCCATTAAAATAATTAACCATACGGCTTCCTGCCAATACCAATATAGGTAAAACCCAATTTTTGCATCAATTTAGGCTCATAGATATTGCGGCCGTCAATAATCAGGGGTCTTTTAAGTAATTTTTTAAGTCTTAAGAAATCTAATTCCTTAAATTCATCCCATTCGGTAACCACTAAAAGACAATCGCTATCTCTGGCTAATATATAAGGATTAAGGCAGAATTTGACATTACTCAAAACTGCCCTTGCCTTGGGTAATGCCTGGGGGTCGTAAACTTTAACTTTTGCCCCCTCTGCCTGTAGTGCCTTAATAATCTCTAAAGATGGGGCGTTACGGATATCGTCGGTATTTGGCTTAAAAGACAGACCCAGTATACCAATGGTCTTATCTTTAATTATCCAGAGCGCATCTTTTATCTTCCTTAACATGAATTCTATCTGTTGTTGATTTATCTTTTTCACCTCTTTAAGTAATCCAAAATCATAACCTAACTTCTCACAAATCTTAATAAAGGCATCTACATCTTTGGGAAAACAGCTTCCGCCGTATCCTATTCCTGCATCCAAAAAGGCACGACCGATACGTCTATCTAAACCCATACCCATCGCCACCTCTTTCACATCCGCGCCGGTTTTATCGCAGATACGCGAGAGCGCATTAATAAAAGAAATCTTGGTTGCCAGAAAGGCATTAGAGGCATGTTTGATTAATTCCGCACTCTTTATATCTGTAATTAACAAGGGGGCATTCAGGGGTTTATATAGATTTATGAGTATCTCTTTTGCCCTTTTTGACTCTACTCCGATAACAATTCTATCCGGATGCATAAAATCGTTTATGGCCTGCCCCTCACGTAAAAACTCAGGGTTGGAAGCCACATCAAAACTAATCTTCTTTTTTATATAGGTCTGAATGGTGCGTTTAATCCAGTTGCCGGTCTCTACCGGCACCGTAGATTTTTCCACAATCAAACGATATGTGTTCATATAGACGGCGATGTTGCGTGTAACATTTTCTATGCCGGTCAAATCCGCCTCGCCATTTTCAAGTGAAGGTGTACCGACGGTAATAAAAATAACTTCGGAATCTCTAACTGCCTCTTTAATACTCGGGCTAAATTTAAGTCTTTTTCTTTTTACGTTATTTCTGATTAACTCCTCTAACCCCGGTTCGTATATAGGGACAATTCCTTGCTTAAGACTTTCTATTTTTTTTCGGTTATTATCTGTGCAAATAACCTTATTGCCTAATTCGGCAAAACAACTTCCCGTAACTAACCCCACATAACCTGAACCAATGATGGCAATATTCATATTTTAATTTTAGCTAACCACTTAATTAACCCATTACCAATTAACCCATATTATTGATTTGCCTGCACGCCTGATTTAGGTGCATGATAACCCTGATTAAACTCAAACTCTAATTCGGGAAATGCCTTAAGTCTAAAAATTATCCAGATGGTATGCCCCTCTGCCTTTTTTATATTATAAGTAAAATCTAATGTCCAGCAATGCAAGTCTCGTAAGAGACTGTATTCCTGCTCCCTTAAACCCCTTTTTAAGCTTGGGCTATGGCCGTGGTTATATCTTTCATAAAATCTTAATTTCCACTTTGGATTCAAACGCCAACCAATATCTAAGGTTATCTCATTGCCGCCATTTCTTTGATAACGTTGCCCTAAACCAATGGTCCTTTCTTTACCTAAATCAAAATTTATATCGTAATTAGCGGTAGTAAATTTTTTATAATCGGACTGCGAACGATCGCCAGAATGTTTAAAGGTTGCATCTGCATCTAAGCGCAACCAGGAATAAGGCCGTAGTTCTAAATCAAAAAGAAAATCGGAGAAATTACTACCCTTCTTATCACCGCTTTTAGGTTTGATATTGTAGGTAGAGGTGATTCTAAAATCAGCAATGTCTACTCGGCTGCCTTTGCGCTTGGTCTGTAGTTTATTGGATAAAGTCAATTCGGCAGAAGAACCACTTGCGGTAAGAAATCCTCCGCCTATACGCAGCGCCCCTATAGGAGTGGTAGAGTTCTTCTTGTAGGAATAGGCGATGCTGGGCGTAATGATATGCCTTAAGCCATTTATATCCAGGCCCAAAAAGTTAGTTTTAACATTAAAAAGCCGATAAAATTTGGTGCTTAAATCTGAACCGCCAGAAAAATTGAGTTCTAAAGTAGAGCCATAAGTATATCTATCGTAATAAGTTGGCTGTGCTAAAACATAGGGATTAAAATTAATAAAAGCTATTTTTGTCGGTAGAGAAAATTTATTTAAAGTAGAAAATTTATTATAAGAGACATCATTCCAAGAGGCAGATGGAACCGCGGATTTTTCGTTATAGTTTGTGTAAGAACTTATGTTTTCAAAATAGAATGGCGTTTCAAACATCTTGATATTCGGTAGACTATATTTTATCTGGGGTAGGTATTCACTCTGGCTATACCAGCGGTTAATCCGCTTCTGAAAAAGTAAATCTAGACTAGAATAAGAAAGGGCACGATGTAAAGAAATATAGGAAAGGGGTTGAGTATCTTTCTCGTATTCACGATAGAAATATTCTTTAAGCAGGGTATCACCGCCATAAAGGATATACTTAGAATCAACAATTTTATAATACTCTGCTATCGCCTGCGTTTTCTCATCTATATCCCACTTGTGGCGCCAGCGAATAAGATATCTCTGAAATTCTGCTGGTAGGCCTTCAGCAAATTTTCTTGACCTCTCCTGGGTATAATAATACTTAAAATCCCCTTTGCCAAGCTCTTCAGTAGTATAATTAAGGCCGAAGCCCTCAGCTATACCTAACTTCTGGCGCAGATCAAAATAGATTCTTCCCTTGATATTATCCGTAAGATTATATCTGAAGGCGGTTAAAAGATAACCACCCCAAGCGCTATTTTTACCTGGCATCAACTGCACATGGACAAGTGGATCGCGCAAACTGTGGTTATACCAAGGTAGATAAACCAGGGGTATATGACCTAAATAGAAAGTAGCATCTCTGGTCTGCACTTTATCCTGGGGGAAGAAATTTATTCTTCTAAATTTTATGCGATAGTGCGGATTATCGTAACTACAGGTTGACATGTATCCACGGTGGGCAATAAACTCCCTATCACTTACCCTGCTAATCTTTTCGGCTCTGCCAAAATAAGGATTAGCGCGAAAGTTTGAATCGATGATTATGCCGGTTTTGGTGTTAAAATTGTAGGTGAGTTTCTCCGCTTCAATTACTGCCCTTTCATCTTCTAATCTGGCATTACCTTGCGCCTCGGCATCTTTAGTTTCTGTATTCACTATCAGCCTCTGGCAGGTTAACTTCATCCCTTTATAGATCACCTCGGCATTACCTGTTGCTATCACCTCTTTATTATCCGTAGAATACTCTACCCTATCTCCATTAACAATAATCGGTTCAGTCTTTTTTGCCCCGGTCTCCTGGGCAGAAAGAGGCAAAACACTAATAAAAAAAATAAGATAAACAAACAATAGCCAAGAAAGAACAACAGCTCGGCCAACCTTACAATGCTTAGTAACCAAAAACCAAAGATTAAGCCTCATAATTATTTTTTGGGAATCTTCTTATAATCATCCAAAAATCTCTGTATACCTATATCGGTAAGCGGATGCCTGATGAGTTGCTCAATAACAGAAAAAGGCACAGTTGCCACATCTGCCCCAAGCAAAGCAGCATCTACTACATGCAAAGGATTACGCACCGAGGCCACGATAATCTTAGTTCTAAAGCCGTAATTTTTATAGATGGTTTTAATATCACGAATCAAATCCATGCCTGGCTGGCTAATATCATCCAATCTTCCCACAAAGGGAGAAACATAATCCGCACCTGCTTTGGCCACAAGTAATGCCTGTGATGGAGAAAAACATAAAGTAACATTGGTTTTAATTCCTTCGTGAGATAAAATCTTTACTGCCTTAAGCCCTGCTTTAACCAGAGGAATTTTTATCACGATGTTGGAAGAAATCTTGCTTAATTGCCGTGCCTCCTTAATCATCCCTTCTGTCTCAAGACTAATTACCTCAGCACTTACCGGTCCAGGGACTAAGGCACAGATCTCCTTTAATAAATCTTCGGCGGGACGATTCTCTTTGGCAATTAATGTGGGGTTGGTGGTTACGCCATCAATAATCCCCATTTTTGTTGCCTCTTTAATTTCATGGATATTTGCCGTATCAATAAATATCTGCATACCCTTTTAACTCCTTTGTTTTGGATATATTCGAAGGTGAGACCTCTAAAAACTCTTTAACCAGAATGGCTGCGCCAATTAAGCCGGCATCACTGCCTAATTTCGCCGGCATAACTCTTACATATCTTGCCTGCACACTCATCGCCCGCTTAAAAATAGTCTTTTTTACTTTATCAAACAACACCTTTCCTGCGCCTGCAAGGCCTCCACCAATCACAATTGCATCAGGGTTAAGTAAATTTATAACCCCGCAAAGGGCAATACCCAAATGTTCACCCATCTCGTTCCATAATCTTATTGCCTTTTTATTTTTCTTTTTCGCTAAATAGCTTAACTCCTCAGGAAAAACTCTTCGCTTAAACAATCTCCTTGCCTTCTGAATAATCCGCGTATTACCAATATAAGCCTCAAGGCATCCCCTTCCCCCACAACTACAGCGTGGTCCCTTTTCATTCAAAGGTAGATGACCGATTTCTCCCGCAGCAAAAGTGGAACCGCGATAAATCGCTTTGTTAATCACCAGACCGCCACCTACGCCCGTGCCGAGAGTAAGACAAACCACATTCCTAAACCCCTTGGCTGCGCCTAACCTTTGCTCTGCCAAAGCCATCAGGTTAACATCATTATCCAGAAATATAGG
>JAMWCK010000002.1 GCA_023819625.1 Candidatus Omnitrophota bacterium
GCGAAGAAGACCTTAAAACACCAGATAATGAGAGATTTAAATTTTAAGAAAACCAACCAAGGAGAGGTAAGACGATGCGCCAACTAAAAATCTTGATTGTTGATGACGAAGAAGGGATTGTCGAACTACTTCAGCGGATTTATTCAGCCCGGGGGTTTGTGGTCTTTGGCGCAACCGATGGGATTAAGGCAGTAGAGATCTTTGAAAAGGAACGCCCTGAAGTTATCTTTATTGATGTGCATATGCCTTTTTCTCCTATTGACGGTATTGAAACCTTAGAGAGGATTAAAGCCATAGACAAAGATGCCCCCTGTATTATGCTTACCCGTATCTATGATGAAGAAAGCATCAAGAGGGCAAAGAAGGCCGGCGCCCTTCACTATGTCACCAAGCCCTTTGAGTTAGAAGACCTAGATAGGTGTATTGAAGAAATAAAAGAGAAACTTAAAGGTTAACACCTAAGATATTACCTAAAGACAAGGAGGGGTTTTAGATGACCCAACCTGACCCCAGAGTAGAGGCACTCTTTCAGAAGATAGCCCAGGAGAATATCCAGGTTCATCCGCTTCTTTGGACCGCTATTTATCAACATATCGGCGACCCGGTGATCGTGATTAACCTTTTAATGCACTACTACCTTGAGAATAATCTACCCATCCCTAAAGAAGAGGCAAAGACTATTCTTAAATATACCAAACGTATTGAAGAAACCATAAAGAAAATCGCCTCTGCCAAGGATATCCCTGAAGATGAACCCGATCCCCTCTTTAGAGAAATCTACAAGAAGAATCTTAGACTCGACCCTTTAACCTATGAGCTCATCGTGGATAGGGTGCGTAATGACATTATGGTTATTGACTTAAAAGTCAGTCGCTATCTTTATCCCTTTAATGAGGAGGATAAAAAAGAATTTATTTCAAAGGAAGATGCGCAGGTAGTCCTGCGCTATACCCATTCCACACTTGGTTTTCTGGATAGATTAAGGCAGGCAACCGCAAAGAAGGAGGCCTTCTAAAAATGGATCCTGCGATTGAGGCACTGATTAAGCATTGGCAAGAGAAAAATATCTTAGGATTCTACTGTGATAGTAAAGATGAGGTAAGGGGCAAAATTTTAGAAATAATCCCTCCGTCTGCGAGTGTGGGAATTTCTGGTTCAGTGACCTTAGAAGAATTGGGTATTGTGGGGCTACTTGAGACAAGGGGAAATATGGTCTTTAATCAATATAAGCCTGGGATAACCCCGCAAGAAAATTTAGAATTAAGAAAAAAAGGTGCGCAGGAGGCGGATTATTATCTTGCCAGTGCCAATGCCATTTCCTTATCTGGGGAACTGGTTTTTTTAAGTGCCTATGGTAATCGTACTGCGGGTATCGCCTACGCCAAAAACGTAATCATTGTCTCAGGGATAAATAAATTAACCCCGGATTTAGATTCCGCCTTAAAACGCGCCAAAGAATATGCGATGTCTCTTAATTACAGACGCTTAAATTGGGATACCTATAGGCCAATGTGTTGTCAGGTGTTAATTATTGAAGCAGAGATTATGCCCCAGAGATTGAAGGTAATTTTAGTGGGTGAGAATTTAGGGTTTTAAGATGCTAAATTTAAGGGGATTGACTACCGGAATTGGCAGTATGCCTCATGTAGAGGTGGATTCTGCTTTAGACTTAATTTTTAAGTATTGCCCTGAGATTCCCTTTTGGCCACAGTTACCCCAAAAAGATAAGCGTGAAGGAATGTTAGCGCAGTTTAGCGAAAACCTGCCGTGTCTGGAATTCTCGCGAGGAGTTTTATCTTATAACCCTGCGGATAAAGATCGGCAGTTAGAGAAATTCTATGAGCGTTTGATTGCGGAAGATTTAGATTATTTTAAAATCAGCCCGGATTTTGCTTCTGGGTTATACGCTTTTTATCAAAAATTAGAAAGGAGCAACTTAAGCAAAATAGAATTTATTAAAGCCCAGATTACCGGTCCATTTACCTTTGCTGGGGGTATAAATGACGAAACTGGAAGGTCGCTTTTACATAATGATATATTTAGGCAGGCGATTTTAAAGGGATTGGTGATGAAGGGCCGTTGGCAGAGAGATTTATTGCGCAAATTCAACAAGAAGATAATCCTTTTCTTTGATGAACCGTACTTGAGCGCCTTTGGTTCTGCTTATACCCCGCTTAACCGCGAAGACGTAATTGGAGGGCTGGAAGAATTTAGCGAAGGTCTTAAGGCGCCGGATGTGCTCTTGGGCGTGCACTGTTGTGGCAATACTGACTGGTCTATTTTTACAGAGATCAATCATCTTAATATTATCAGTTTTGATGCCTTTAGTTTTCTGGATAAATTTCTGCTTTATGCCCAGGACCTAAATAAATTCTTAAAGGCTGGGGGGATAATCTGCTGGGGCATTGTACCTACGCTTCTTTTTACGGGTGCCGAGACACCGGATATTCTGGCGAAAAAGATAAAAGAGGCAATAAAGGAATTAACAAAGAAGGGTATCCCCTTGGAGTTATTGGAGGAAAATCTACTCCTTAGTCCTGCCTGCGGTCTGGGGAGTATCCCCCTTAAGAACGCAAGAAAGATATTCTCTTTGCTTTCGCAAATCAGCACCCTTTTAAAAATATTGTAACCGCCATATAATAATGTCACATTCTGGCAAATTAGAAATTTCACATCCCTAAGGCATGTTAACTTACCCTATCCGACTTCGTAGGTCGGAAGGTTAAAGATGACATTTTTATCTTGCAACAACATCCTCTTTAAAATATATTTGACAAAACCAGATAAATTATATATTATAGATACCCTATGAAAGAGATTCGTATTCATGCCCGCGCTGGTCAGGGTGCAATTACTACTGCGGCCTTATTAGGTTATACCTATTTTTTAAAAGGAATGTTTGCCTTTGCCTTTCCGCATTTTGGCGCTGCCAGAATGGGTGCGCCGATGAATGCCTTTGTGCGCGTGGATTCTAAGCCCGTGCGTTTAAGAAGCCAGATTTATGAACCGGATTATGTAATTATTGTTGATGCCACACTTCTGCGCGGATTCAATTGTTTTTTGGGTCTAAAAGAAAAAGGGATCGTCATTATTAATAAAAGAGAAGGCATTCAGATTCCTAAAGTAAAACCTACGCAAAAGGTATTTCTCGTGCCCGCTAATGAAATTGCCTTAAAGACTATCGGAAGACCGCTGGGAAATACTGCGCTTCTAGGTGCCTATGCCGCGGCTACCCAGGAGTTTGGTCTTGAGGATTTAGTGGAAGCAATTAAAAAGCGCTTCTTGGGTAAGATGCAGGAAGCAAATATCAACGCAGTTAAGGAAGGATTTGCTTATGTTCGGACCACTTATTTCTAAACCCGGAACAAGCAAAAATAACAAAACCGGCTCCTGGCGTATAGAGGCAAGGCCTAAGTTTTTACAAAAGAACTGTATTGCCTGCAGACTTTGCATCTTGAGTTGTCCGGAAGGATGTATTAGCGGCGAGGAAAAGAATACTTTTATTTGTGATTATGATTATTGCAAAGGTTGTGGTATCTGTGTGGAAGTTTGTCCGAAAAAAGACATCGAGATGGTAAAGGAAGACTTAGATCTTACAAAAGTTTAACCGATAAACAGAAGAGGAAGGCCGGGGTGAAAGGGTTTTTAGAAGGTTCACGTGCGGTTGCGGAAGTAATAAAGTTAGTTAAGCCAGGGGTTATCTCTGCTTATCCGATTACTCCCCAGACGCATATTGTTGAAGAATTAGCCCGGATGGTGGCTAATGGCGAATTGCCGGCACAATTTATTAATGTGGAGTCTGAACATTCAGCGGTTTCGGTTTGCTTAGGTGCTGTGGCTACAGGTGTGCGCGCCTACACCGCCACCAGTTCGCAAGGCCTCATTTATATGTCGGAGGTGCTTTTTAATATTGCCGGAATGCGCCTACCTTTGGTTTTGACCTGCGCCAATCGGGCACTTTCTGCTCCCATCAATATCTGGAATGACCATCAGGATTCTATCTCCGTGCGCGATACGGGATGGATCCAGCTTTATGCCGAAGATATTCAAGAAGTGGTAGACTTACAGATTATTGCCTATCGCTTAGCCGAGGATAAAGCCTTAATGCTTCCGGTAATGGTCTGTATGGATGGATTTATCCTTACCCACGGAATTGAAAATGTGGATATTCCTAATCAAGAACAAGTAGATAGATTTTTACCTTTTTATAAACCTTTATATAAACTCGATCCTGACGAACCCCTGACCATGGGGCTTTTGGCAGATCCGGATTATTATCTGGAGACGCGCTTCGCACTGCAAGAGACGCTTAAGGAGGCATTGAGTTTGATTCCGAAAATCACCCAGGAGTTTGCCAAGGTATTTAGTCGTCAGTATCCGGGTTTAATTGAAGAATACAAGACCAAAGATGCCGAGCGGGTGATTGTGGCAATGGGCTCGGTTTGTAGCACGATTAAAGAAGTGGTAGATGAGTTAAGGGCAAAAGGTAAAAAGGTGGGGCTTTTGAAAATTATCACCTTCCGACCTTTTCCCGCTAAAGAAATTTACGATGCCTTGAAAAATGTCCCTAAGGTTGCGGTGTTAGACCGCGCTTTATCCTTGGGTTCCTTTGCGCCTTTAGCCGCAGAAATCAGGGCGGTATTCTTTGGCAAAAACAAAAAACCCAAGCTGATCAGCAGTTTTATTGCCGGCTTAGGCGGACGCGATATTACCGTGGATTCCATAAAAGAGATATTTCGCCTACTGACGACAAAAGAAAAGACCGCTGAATTCATTGATTTAAAACCCGAGCTATTAAAGGAAAAAATTGATGTCTAAACCTTTGTTTTTTCCTGGTCACACTGCCTGCGCAGGTTGCGGGCAATCTCTGGCCGCGCGCTTAGTAATTGAAGCGGCAGGTCCAAATACCATTGTGGTTAATAATACCGGCTGTCTTGAGGTTTTCTCAACTTATTATCCACTTACTGCCTGGGGAGTGCCTTTTGTTCATTCTCTGTTTGAGAATGCCGCGGCTGTGGCTTCGGGTGTAGAGGCAGCGTTAACCTATTTAGGCAAGAAGGATAAGGTAAATGTAATTGCCCAGGGAGGAGATGGAGGTACAGCGGATATCGGTCTACAGGCATTATCAGGGATGTGGGAGAGAGGCCATGATGTCCTCTATGTTTGTTACGATAATGAAGCCTATATGAATACGGGTGTGCAACGTAGCGGCCTTACACCTTTTAATAGCGATACCACTACCAGCCCAGTGGGCACACAGTCAATGGGTAATCTCCGTCCAAAAAAACCGATGCCAGAAATTGCCGTTGCCCACGCAATATCCTATGTCGCTACGGCGAGTGTAGGATTCCTGCAAGATTTGCAGCGTAAGATAAAAAAGGCGTTTAGTCTTAAAGGTCCTAAATATATTCAGGTGCATGCTCCCTGCCCCTTAGGGTGGCGACATGAGCCGAGACAAACCATTGAGGTAGGAAGACTGGCAGTTGAGACTGGACTTTATCCTTTGATTGAATATGAATTTGGGAAATTAACCGGCGTGCGCAAAATTCAACCTAAGCCCGTAGAAGAGTATTTAAGACTGCAGGGTAGATTTAGGCATTTATTAAATAATCCTCAGGCAATCAAACAGATTCAGGAGATTGCTGATAATAATATAGATAGGTACGGATTAAAAATCCAACTTTAAGGTTTATACGACAGGAGGTGGGAAATGGGAAAACAAGCAAGGGCAATTGTGGATTTGAACCTGAAGGAACTCGTGAAGGACCTAAACAAGGCCTATTGTGATGAGTGGCTGGCGTTTTATCTCTACTGGTATATGGCACAGACTGTCTCCGGTCGGGCTTATGAAGATATGCAGGAGATGCTCAATAAAATAGCCAAAGATGAATTAGAGCATGCGGGTGAACTTGCGGATTTGATTACTAAATTAGGAGATGTCCCCGTGGCTAACCTCACGGAACTGGAGAAGAATGCAAACGCCCCGTATATGATGCCGCCAAAAAATAGTGCGGATATTAACCGAATTATTCGCATTGTTACCGAGGCAGAGGCGCAGGCAATTGATGTCTATAACAAAATCGCCAAGAAGACCCAAGGCAAAGACCACAACACATATCAGTTAATTACCCATATTCTTTCGGAAGAAATTAGTCACGAGGAAATGTTTGAAAACTTACAAGAAAGGTAGGTAAAAGAATGGCCAAGGTTAGTATTGATGCCTCAAGTTGTGTCGGCTGTGGTTTGTGCGAGCAGTCCTGTCCGGAGGTATTTAAGATAGAAGGCGATGGTATTGCCCACGTCAAGGCGCAGGGTTGCTCTTTGCATAACCTTCAAGAGATAGCCAACCAGTGTCCGGTGAATGCGATTAAGATAAGTTAAGACTTAAGCTTAAAAGGCCTGGTTTTTTCTTTTTAGTTCCTCTATAAATTTAGCAAAATATTCTTGTTTTTTCTGCATCAAGAGCCACTTCATAAATTCATCTTTTTCTGTTTCAAATTTCTTCTCGTCAAAGGGAATGCGGTTTTTGCGCTTAATAAGATAAAGGCCGGTTCCTTCTACTTCAATTATCTCACTCGTTTCGTTGTCTTTTAAGTTTTGGGCTATTCGCCAGAAGTTATCGGAAGCACCGATACCTTCGATGTAACTGGCATATTTGAATTCTTTGGTTGTTCCCGATTTAAGTCCGAATTCCTTTGCCAGCTGGTTGAAGTCAATGGTCTCCATGGGTATTTCTCTTATTTTTTTTAGGCAGGCGGAAATTTTTTCTTTTGCGATGGCATAAGATTTCTTTTTGATAAATTCCTCTTTTATCCTTTCTTTTATAGATTCATAATCTGGGATATAAGGGTCTTTGCGCTCTTTTAACCTGAATATATAATAGGTTTTGTCTATTTTTATCGGTAGAGAAATTTCTCCTACATTTAATTTTGAAATTAGACCAATCACTGCTGGGGACCAACCAATCCCCGGGATAGAATCGGTTTGACTGAAGAATCCGGTTTCCTTTATACTGACCTTGGGGTCTTTGGCCACCTTACTAAAGCCATCCCTTTTGTTTATCTTAAGGATAAGTTTTTTTATTTTTTCTTCCGCATCCGAGCTAATATATTCCACATTAAAAGAAAGAGGCTGTTTGAAATCAAGTTTATTTTTTACAAAGAAATCCTTTAGTTCTTCTTCTGCAATAGCCGTGATTTCTTTAATAAAGTCTAAAGGATTAGCACAAAGATAGTCAATGCTTATTTCTTCATTTTCTTTACGGTAGGCCTCCCTAATTTCTTCTTCACTTAAAACCACATTATCCGTTACTTCTTTATAGAGTTTGGAAAGGATGATATTCTGTCGGGTTTCTTCTTCAAAGACACGCGGTTGGGTGCGAAAGACATATCGAAGTATTTCAGTATAGGTGCGGTTATCAAACCGCCCCTTTTTTTGGAAAAAGGGATAACTTTTAATCAGCTTAATAACCTCCTCATCGCTGGCCTTTATCTTGCGCCGTTTTGCCTCATAGAGTAAAAGCAATCTCTCCCAGGCCTGGGATTCTAAATTAAGATGTTTTTCTATTTCGCTAAAGTTTTCTTGAAACTGAATAATCGCCTGATTTTTTACTGCCTGGAAGGCATCGCGGTATTCTAAGAGTGAGATTTTTTTTCCAAATATTCTTCCAGCGTATTGCGATCCCTCTCTGCTTTTGAATGATTGACCAAACCCCCAGAACACAAATGCCGGCACAATAAGGACTGCTAAGATAATCCAGATTTTTTGGGCTGTCTTTTTATAACGTAACTCCTTTAGCATTGTCTTTTTTAAAATTTATTTTTTTATTATTTATTATAGGTTAAAATTTAAGACACCGCAATTTTTTTCTTTACAAACTCCCTCTATATGGGTATAATAATGAGCCGTGTTAAAGAGCGCGACAAAGATTAGGAGAACTTGGGTGATTAATCCCGCCACACGGGTAAAGAAGAGTAAAAAGGTGTATCTTAGGCAAAAGATAAAATTAGAGACCAAAAAGATAATTGAAGTGTCTAAAAATGACGCTTAAAAAAGAAATCTTAAAATTAGGTCTACCCAAAGGAAGTCTGCAAGAGGCGACCTTAAAAATGTTTAAGAAGGCAGGGTTTAATATCTCCTTGCCTTCTGAGCGCTCATATTTTCCTTCCATAGATGACCCTGAAATAGAGCCGGTTCTTTTGCGGGCACAAGAGATGTCGCGCTATGTTGCAGACGGAGCATTGGACTGCGGTATTACCGGAGAAGACTGGATTCTGGAGAATAATTCTGATGTCGTGCGGGTCGCGGAATTAACCTATGCCAAGCAGAGTCTAAATAAAATACGTTGGGTTCTGGCGGTGCCCGAGGATTCTTCCATTAATTCTTTAAGGCAATTAGAAGGCAAGCGCATCGCTACCGAATTAGTTAATGTGACCAGGCAGTACCTTAAGAAAAATAAGGTGAATGCAACGGTAGAATTCAGCTGGGGGGCAACAGAGGTTAAGGTCAACGCCGGCCTGGCAGATGCAATTGTAGAATTGACAGAAACCGGAAGGAGTCTAAGGGCAAATAAATTAAGAGAATTAGCTACGATCTGCGAATCAAGTTCTCAATTTATTGCCAACAAAATCGCCTATAAAGATAATTTTAAGCGTGCAAAGATGCAGGAGATTGTTTTGCTTTTAAGAGGGGCACTGGCCGCGGAAGAAAAAGTTGGCTTAAAGATGAATGTAAAGAAACAGGATTTAAAAAAGGTAATTGCGAAATTACCGGCCTTAAAGAAACCGACGATTTCTAATCTAAGTGATCCGGGTTGGGTAGCAGTGGAAACGGTTATTGATGAGAAGCTCGTGCGCACGCTTATTCCTGAATTAAAACGTGCGGGTGCTTGTGATATTATTGAATATCCATTAAATAAGCTAATATATTAAATAAGCGGTAAGTAAAAAGAGTCTGATATTTGGTAATTGGTTTTTGGTTACTCCCAAACAAAGTGAGGGGAAGATGCCTTGTGGCAGAAAAAGAAAAAGGAGAAAAATTAGGACGCATAAAAGAAAGAAGATGCGTAGACGCTTACGGCATCTGAAGAAAAGACCTTGGGGATAATGTTGCGCAGTTTATTTTTGTGCGTCCTTGCACTTTTATTATTTACAAATACACGGGCCTCTGCCTGGGAGAAGAGGTTTTCTTGTGCCTTAGCGCATTATATTATAGCCGTGATGCGGGAAGGGCTTGGCGATTTAGACAGCGCAATCAAAGAGTATAAAAATGCTCTTCGCTTAGACTATCAGAGCCCTCGCATTCACCTAAGTTTAGGTACTGCATACCTTAAAAAAAATAATCTTTCCCCGGCAATTACAGAGTTAGGATTGGCGGGGAAGTTTGACCCTCAGGCAGTTGAGCCTCACGCAATTTTGGCCTTGATTTATTCCCTCCAGAATAAAAGCCAACTTGCCAGCAAGGAATACGAGGATGCTTTAAAGAATGCTACTAAATTCCAGCCCAAAAATGTCCAGATCTACAAGGAGCTGGTGGCATTGTATCTGAAAGAGAAAAAATTTATGGAAGCTAAAAATATATGCCAATTAATTTTGGATTTATCGCCCGCGGATCCCGAGACATATTTTTATTTAGCAAATAGTTATGATGCGTTAGGCGACCGCAATGCAGCAATCACGGCATTAAAAAAGAGTCTAGAATTAAAACCCGATTATCCTGAGGCGCTAAACTATTTAGGCTATATCTATGTAGAGGAAGAGAGAAATTTAGAGCAGGCAGAGGTGATGATTAAGAAGGCGCTAGAGATAGATCCTGATAATGCTGCTTACATTGATTCTTTAGGCTGGCTTTATTTTAAGCAAGGAAGATATAAAGAGGCGTTACAGGAATTAGAACGGGCAGTAAGTTTGTGGGATGACCCGGTAATTTATGACCATTTAGGAGATGTCTATTTTAAGGCCGGTGAGATAGAAAAGGCAAAATTAAGTTGGCAGAAATCATTAGAATTAGACCCCAAACAACAGAAGGTCAAGGCAAAGATAGATGGTTTACCCCGAAAATCAAATTAAAGAGTTAGAAAACAAGGCAAAAAAAATTCGTCGACTGATTATAGAGATGTTAAGTAAGGCGGGCTCCGGCCATCCCGGCGGAAGCCTTTCCGCCACCGATTTAATTACCGCTTTATATTTTAAGGTGTTACGTCATAATCCAAAGAACCCCCACTGGCCAAATCGTGACCGCTTTCATTTATCCAAAGGACACTGTTGTCCGCTCTGGTACGCGGTCTTGGCAGAATGCGGTTATTTTCCTTTAGAAAAACTTTGGACCTTGCGGCAATTAGGTTCAATATTACAAGGGCATCCTGACCGCCGCACGCCAGGTGTGGATGTGGCTTCAGGCTCTTTAGGCCAGGGTTTATCCGTGGCTTTAGGGATGAGTCTAGCGGCAAAGATAGATAAACTCGACTACCGCGTTTATGTGCTTTTGGGTGACGGAGAACTTCAGGAGGGCAATATCTGGGAAGCAGCGATGGCTGCGAGTCATTATCAATGTGATAATCTTGTGGCCATTGTGGATTACAATGGTTATCAGATTGACGGAAGGACCAATGAGGTTATGGATTTAGAGCCACTGGTAGAGAAGTGGAAGGCCTTTGGTTGGCATGTCTTCAAGATAGATGGGCACAATATGAGCGAAATCCTCTCTGCTTATGAAGAGGCAAAGATAATCAAGGCAAAACCCCAGGTGATTATTGCCTACACTACTAAAGGCAAAGGTGTTTCTTTTATGGAGAATGTCGTGGATTTTCATGGCCGTGCACCTACCAAAGAAGAGGCAGAGCGCGCCCTAAAAGAATTAGAATAGCTTGATCGTTATAGCGTTCAAGACGCAAGTAACCCAATAACAAAAAATGGAATTTTTATATCAGAGAGACATCTACGGTCAAACCTTAGTGGAATTAGGCAGAATTAATAAGGATATTGTAGTTTTAGATGCAGATTTGTCCACCTCTACTCGCACGGCATTATTTGCCAAAGAGTTTCCTGAGAGGTTTTTTAATTTTGGCGTAGCCGAGCAAAATATGCTGGCTACTGCTTCTGGTTTAGCCAGTTGCGGTAAGATTGTCTTTGTCTCTACGTTTGCTATGTTTGCTACGGGCAGGGCCTGGGATCAGATCAGAAACACTGTTGCTTATAATGGGTTTAATGTTAAAATTGTTGCCTCGCACGCTGGTATCAGTGTTGGTCCGGATGGTTCAAGTCATCAGGCGTTAGAGGATATTGCCTTGATGCGAGTGATTCCGAATATGAATATTATCGTTCCCTGTGATGGGCCACAGACGCGCGATGCGGTGATGGCGGCAGTAGATAATCCCGGACCATTTTATATTCGTATTGGAAGACCAAAGGTTCCTACCATAGAGAATAAACCAGAATTTAAGTTTGGTAAGGCGCAGGTTTTAGTCGAAGGTAAAGACGCGACCATTGTTGCCTGCGGAATTATGGTTAATGAAGCCTTGGTCGCGGTAGAGAATCTCAAGAAAAAAGGTATAGAAGTGGGTTTGATTAATCTGCATACCTTAAGGCCATTAGATAGTGAAACGATTTTAAATACGGCAAAAGAGACCCGTGGATTTGTTGTTTGCGAGGAGCATACGGTGGTAGGTGGTTTGGCCTCCAGCATCGATGAGATATTAGCGGAAAATCATCCTACTAAGGTAATACGGGTAGGGATAAAAAATAGATTTGGTCAATCGGGAGAGCCGGCAGAACTTTTAAGTGAATATAATCTTACTGCCGGCGATATTGAAAAGGCAGTTTTTCGGATTATAGGATAAATTGGTTCTTAGGTCTTTTGCGAAGTTAAACCTTTATCTAGAAGTTTTGGGTATCCGCAAGGACGGATTTCACAGTATCAAAACCCTCTTTGAAAGAATTAGTCTTTTTGATGAGATAATCATTACCTCCCGCCGAGATAAAAAAATAAAAATTATCTGTAATCACCCTGATATTTCTTTAGATCAGGATAACCTTGTCTATAAAAGTGCAGTTTTATTACAAGACTGCGCAAGGCTTAAACAGGGAGTAAATATTAAGATTATTAAACGTATTCCTGTGGCCGCGGGTTTGGGGGGTGGCTCAAGCAATGCGGCAAGCGTGCTTTTGGGCTTAAATAGGTTTTGGAAGTTAAACCTTAGGCACGATAAACTTATCGCCCTGGCAAAAAAGATTGGCAGTGACGTGAGTTTTTTTCTCTACAATGTGCCCTTTGCCCTTGCCACGGGGCGGGGCGAAAAAATAAAACCCTTAAAGGTATTGCGGCGGGTTAGATTATGGCATATTCTGGTGGTGCCGAAAATTAAGGTTTCTAGCGCAAGGATATATAAAAGCTGGGATGAATGGGTGAAAAAAGGAGACTTGACGCATTCTAAATATAATGTTAAAATACTAACTTTAGGATTAAGAAAGAGGGGATTACCCTTGATTGGCCAGGCCTTATTTAATAGTTTGGAGCCAATCACACAAAGATTGTATCCTGAGGTTCGGTTAATTAAGGATAGACTTAAGAGATTGGGTTTGAAATCAATTTTAATGTCCGGAAGCGGTCCGGCAATCTTCGGGATAACTTCAAGAAAGGAGGCATTAAGATTGGCAAAGGAATTGAAGAAAGAAAAAGGTTTTTGGCAAATCTTTGTTGTAAAAACAGTTTAGTTTTTGAAGGGACAACGCAGGAGGAGAAATTATGGAGATCACAGAAGTCAGGGTATTTTTGAAGGATTCAGCGGATAAGAAATTAAAGGCGTATGTTACAGTAACCTTTGACAACGCCTTTGTAGTGAGGAATATAAAGGTAATTGAGGGTTCAAGCGGTCTGTTTATTGCTATGCCTTCACGTAAGATTAAGCAACCCTGTCCAAAATGTGCCTTTAGAAATGAACTGCGGGCTAAATACTGCAATCAGTGTGGCAGTCAGTTACCGCTTCCTTCACGTCCTGCGGGAGAGGCAAAGGTAGCAGGCAATGCACAGCTGGAACATAAGGATATCGCCCATCCGATTACCCAATCCTTTAGAGAGTATCTCCAGAAAAGGATTTTAGACGCATACACCCAGGAGAGGGACAAGGGCACTGCCGGCAAAGCGGTGTTTTAATACATATAAATAACATTTGCCCGGTAGTGTAATGGTAGCACATCAGAATTTGGGTCTGAGCGTTGAGGTTCGAATCCTCACCGGGCAGGGGTTTTTATAGAGAGGGTCTTGGGATTGTGGTTTAATTCTACACACTCGAGTTTAAAAATATATGCATAAAAATATTGTCTGTATAATTTTAGCCGCGGGAAAAGGCGAACGGATGAAATCCCATCTGCCAAAGGTGCTTCATCCTGTCTGTGGCAGACCAATGCTTTTATATGTCTTAGATCTGGTTGAGGCCTTGAAGTTTCCTTGTGTAGTTGTTGTCCTAGGATATGGGCATCAAAAAATAAGGCCTTATCTAAAAAAGGGGCTGAAGATAGTAATCCAGAGACGACTTTTGGGCACCGCCGATGCAGTAAAGAGTGCTCTCGGTGCATTAAAAAACTTTAAAGGCACGGTTTTGGTGCTTTATGCGGATAATCCCTTGTTGAAAAAAGAGACGATAAAAAAACTTCTTTTGTATCATCGCCAGAATAATCTGGATGTCACCCTTTTGACTGCCATGCTAGAAAAACCTACAGGTTACGGCAGGGTTTTAAGGGATAAATATGCAAACATCTGTGGTATTGTTGAAGAAAATGAGGCCAATGATTATGAAAAGCAAATAAAAGAGGTAAATACTGGGGTTATCTGTTTTGAAAAAGATAAATTGGTAAAGGCCATAAAGCACTTGCGTCTACATAGAGGTAAGAAGGAATATTATCTGACCGACTGTATCAGCGTTCTTTATAAAGAGGAGGCACTTATAGATGCGGTTAGGCTTTCAGATAAAGAGGAGGCATTAGGGGTTAATTCACGTCAAGACCTAAGTTTAGTCAATAGGGTTATGCAGGAAAGGATTAATCAGAAGTTGATGCAGGAAGGTGTCACTATAATAGATCCCAAAACTACCTTTATCGCCTACGGCACAGAAATCGGTAAAGATACTGTAATTTATCCCTTTACAGTAATAGAAAATGATGTTAAAATTGGGAAGAATTGTTCTATTGGCCCCTTCGCCCATTTAAGAGAAGGCACCCGCCTTAAAGACGATGTAATTGCGGGAAACTTTTTGGAAATTGTGCGCTCAAAAATTTCCTCACAAACCCTGATTAAACACTTTGGTTATTTAGGGGATAGTCGCATTGGAAGAGGGGTTAATATTGGCGCCGGGACAGTGACAGCTAACTTTGATAAAGGTAAAAAGAATGTCACCACGATTAAAGACGGAGCCTTTATCGGTTGCGATACCGTGTTGGTGGCACCGGTTAAAATAGGCAAGACAGCGGTTACTGGAGCGGGAAGCGTAATACCTAAAAATAAAGATGTTGCTGCTGGTCAGGTGGTGGTGGGTATACCGGCCAGACCGATCAAAAACTAATCTATAAAAACCAGTATCAGATACTAGAGAATCTTTAACCAAGGTTTCTATAAAGTTTCTATAAAACTGATATCGGATTTATCTTAAGCGATGAAGGAGTAAGGATTATGGATAAATTAGCCATATTTAGTGGTAATGCCCATCCAGAGTTGGCGCAGGAAATCTGTAAGTATCTTAAGGTCAAACTTTCTGATGCCCTCGTAGGAAGATTTAGCGAAGGCGAAATTCGGGTAAAGATCAATGAGAATGTGCGGGGTAAAGACGTCTTCATCATTCAACCGACTTCACCTCCTCCCAATGAGAACCTGATGGAACTTTTGATTATGCTTGATGCCTTAAAACGGGCATCGGCAGCGCGTATCACCGCGGTAATCCCTTACTTTGGCTATGCCCGTCAGGATAGAAAAGATCAGCCGCGCGTCCCCATCACCGCAAAATTGGTGGCCAATCTTTTAACGGTTGCCGGAGCAAATAGGGTCTTAACCATGGATTTACATGCCGGTCAGATTCAGGGTTTCTTCGATATACCTGTAGACCATCTTTTTGCTGTGGGTGTATTCATTGATTATTTTCTTAAGTTGAAAATTAAAAATTTAGTTGTGGTTTCGCCAGATGTCGGAGGGATAAAGATGGCACGGGCGTATGCAAAAAAAATGGGGGCAAGCCTAGCCATTATTGACAAAAGGCGCGCCTCGCCTGATGCTACAGAGGTGATGCATATCTTAGGTGAAGTAAAGGACAAGAATGTGGTGATTGTAGATGACTTAATTGCTACCGGCAGTTCTCTAATTGAAGGTGTAGGTGCCTTAAAAAAGGCCGGGGCAAGAAATATCTATGCGGCAATTACCCACGGCGTATTATCCCCTCCGGCAGTAGAACGGATTGACCAATGCAAAGATTTAAGAGAACTTGTAATTACAAATAGCATTCCTTTAGACAACCACAAAAAACATCCGCGGATTAAGGTGCTGTCTGTAGCGCCTCTGTTGGGTGAGGCAATAAGAAGAATTCATCAGGAGGAGTCGGTAAGTTCTTTATTTGATTAAAATTATTAAATAATGAGGGTTAAGATCTAGCCATGGAAGAGATAATTTTAGAGGCAGAACCAAGACAGGAATTAGGAAGAATAAAGGTTAAGGCCTTACGCAGAAAAGGATTTATTCCTGCAGTGGTTTATGGTCAGGGTAGGTCATCTGAGGCAATCAAGCTTTTAAGACAAGATGTTCTTCAGCTTTTGCATGAACATCGTTTAGAGAGCACCGTGATTAACCTAAAGATAAAAAAGGAAAAATTAAAAAAGAGCCTGATGTGTCTGATAAAAGAGATCCAATATGACCCGCTTTTTGGCAATATCACCCATATTGACTTTAATGAGATTTCTCTTACGCAGACAATCAAGGTAAATGTCCCTGTGGTGATAAATGGTGAGGCCATCGGCGTAAAGCAGGAGGGCGGTTCTTTAGAGCAAATTCTCTGGGAAGTTGAGATAGAGTGTTTGCCTACAGAGATTCCCAAAGAGATTAGCGTGGATGTAAGTAACTTAAAATTAGGAGAGTCCATTCACGCAAAAGATATTACCCTAGGAAAGGGTATTAAAATTTTAACTGACCCTGAGGCAGTGGTTGTTTCTGTAGTTACACCGATTAAGGTAGAGGAGGTAGTGGCTGCTACTACCCAGGCAGAGGGTCTACCGCAGGAACCCGAGGTAATTAAGGAAAAGAAAGCGGCGCCGGCAGAAGACCTTGAAGCCGAAGAGAAAAAGGGAGAGAAATAAAAGAAATAATTTTTAATGAAGTTAATAGTTGGCCTGGGTAATCCGGGTTTAGAATATAGTAACTCAAGACACAATATTGGGTTTACCACGGTAAAGGCATTAGGCCGAATTTATCAAGTTGCGTTAAAAAAAGACCTTTATACAAAGGCACTGACTGCGAAGGTGCGCATTAAAAACCAGACACTAATCCTCGCCTTACCGCTTACCTATATGAACTACTCCGGTAGAGCAGTAGGCGATCTAGTTAAAAGATACAAAATGGATTTAAAAAATCTCTTAGTCGTCTGCGACGATTTAGATTTAGACTTCGGTAGGATAAGAATACGTCCAAAGGGTTCTTCTGGGGGACATCGGGGCTTGACCTCCATAATTGAATCTCTGAAAACCCAAGAATTTCCCCGCTTGCGTATCGGCATTGGTAGACCCCCTTATGGCATGGATGCGGCTAAATACGTTTTAAGTGCCTTCAGTAAGGAAGAAAAGAAAAAAATAAAAAGAGTAATCAATAAGGCAACTGCCTGTTGTCAGGTTTGGTTGAATAAGGGAATAGATGAGTGTATGAACATTTTTAACCGTGGCAGTGAATCATCCTTTTTAAGTGCGGAAGAAGAAAAGGAGGAAGAGTAGAGTGAATAAATATGAGGCAATGTTTATTATCAAACCGGATTTAGCGCAGGATGATAAGGAGAGCCTTTTTAATCAGATTAAAGAGGTGATTGCCAAAAATAACGGCCAGGTTATATCTTCTGATATCTGGGCAGAGAAGAGAAAGTTTTATTTTCCCATAAAGAAATACTCCGAGGGATTATATTATCTAATGAACTTTAACGCTGCATCCGAGGCGATAAGACAGATAAGCTCAACTTATAAAGTAAATGAAAATATATTAAGATTTCTGATTATCCGAAGAGAATAAGAATAAGAATAAGGGGACGTTTCCCCTTTATATAACCTTTAGGAATATAACCACTTCCGACCCCAGCGGTTGAGAAGATTACGAATCAACGAAATAAAGGAGATGGCGATGGCAAATTTTAACAAGGTATTGCTTATCGGCAATTTAACACGAGATCCAGAACTACGTTATACACCACAAGGCACAGCAGTGGTTAATCTGCGTCTGGCAGTAAACTCCAGGTTCAGGACAAAAAGCCAGGAATTAAAGGAGGATACCTGTTTTGTCACAGTCGTAGTTTGGGACAAACAGGCGGAGAGTTGTAATCAGTATCTACATAAAGGTAGTTCCATCTTTGTGGAGGGGAGGCTTCAATCACGCTCATTTGAAGATAATACGGGCCAGAAACGCAATGTCATTGAGGTTAGGGCCGACCGCGTTCAATTCTTAGGTCTTCCTTCGGCAAAACTAGAGACAGAGCCGATTGAGGAAAGTTTGCCCGAATCCTCAACGCAGGATACGTGGCTAGAGGAAGGTGAGGATGAAACCCATGAAGGCTAAGAATGTTGCACCCAAGAAAGGGAAAAAGGGTTTAGGGGTGCGAAAAAAAGTCTGTCGTTTTTGTACACAGAAAATTAAGACAATAGATTATAAGGATACAAAGACACTGGAGGTATTTCTTAGTGAACGCGGTAAAATTATCTCTAGCCGCATCTCGGGCAATTGTGCCAAACATCAAAGACGCTTAAGTAAAGAAATAAAAAGGGCAAGGTTTCTCTCCCTCTTGCCCTATGTGCGGTATTAAAAAATTATGGAAGTTATATTAAGACAAGATGTTGATAAATTAGGGAAGGCAGGTGCAATTGTTAAGGTCAAAGATGGCTTTGCCCGCAATTTTCTTATTCCCAATAACCTCGCCGTTCCCCTGACACCAGGGAATCTTAAGCGATTAGAGCAGGAGAGGCAGAAGAGAATCAGGCAGATGGAGAAGATTAAAAATGATGCCCAGGAATTAAAGAGAAAATTAGAAGGTTCATCTTTGACGTTACCGGTTTTAACGCATGAAGGCGAACAGCTCTATGGAAGCATAACCGCTGGGGATATTGCGCGTGCTCTGAAGGTAGAGGGGTTTGATATTGATAAGAAACTTATTCTTTTGGATGAACCGATAAAATCCTTAGGGATATACTCGATACCGGTTAAGCTACATCCGGAGGTTTTAGCCACGATAAAGGTTTGGGTGGTAAAGAAATAAAATGGCAGACCTGATTTTTGAAAAGGTTCCCCCACAAAATTTAGAAGCTGAGGCAGCAGTATTGGGATGTATGCTCCTTGACGAGAATGCAATTGCCCAGACAGTAGAGTTATTGGATAGCAATTCCTTTTATAACGATAGTCACAAAAAGATATTTGAGGCAATCCTAAGTCTCTATAACGCCAATAAGGCCGTAGACCTCCTTACCCTCACCGATGAATTAAAAAGGACTAATCTTTTAGAAGAAATTGGGGGGGTAAGCTTCTTAACTGGTCTGGTAAATTCTGTTCCCAGCGCTGCCAATATCCACCACTATGTTAATATTGTAAAAGAAAAAAGTATCTTAAGGACCCTGATTAACAATTCCACAAAAATTATTTCTCTGTGCTATGAAAGCGAGGGGAACATTGATCGGGTAGTGGATGAGGCAGAGAAGCTGGTCTTTGAGGTAACGGATCGAAAATCAAAAGGTGGTTATTTTGCCTTAAAGGAAATAGTCAAGGATAGTATTGAAACAATTGATCGACTTTATCAGCGAAAGGCACATGTTACGGGAATCCCCACCGGCTTTATTGATTTTGATATTAAGACCGCAGGATTACAGCCCTCGGATTTAATTGTAATTGCCGGTCGCCCATCTATGGGAAAGAGTGCCTTGGCAATTGGTATCGCTGAATACGCCGGGGTAGTAGAAAAAGTTCCTCTGGCGATTTTTAGTCTGGAGATGTCAAAGGAACAGCTGGTGCAGCGCATGTTGTGCTCGCATGCCCGCGTGGATGCACATAAAGTAAGGACCGGTTATTTAAGTCCTTCAGATTGGCCGCGTCTGACCGCAGCAGCAGGTAAACTCTCCGAGGCACCGATATTTATCGACGATTCACCGGCAATCTCGGTGATGGAATTACGCGCTAAGGCCAGAAGGCTAAAGGCGCATCATGATATCCAGTTAATCATTCTTGATTATTTACAGCTGATGCGGGGAACAGGAGAAGCGGAGAATCGTCAGCAGGAGATTTCTGAGATCTCACGTAGTCTAAAGGCCCTGGCACGTGAATTAAACATCCCCGTGGTTGCCATTAGTCAGTTATCCCGCGCGGTAGAGGCACGCTCTGACCATCGGCCGCAACTTTCTGATTTAAGGGAATCGGGTGCTATTGAGCAGGATGCCGATGTAGTGGTTCTGATTTTAAGAGAGGAATATTATCATCCGACGCCGGAAAATCAGGGAATAGCCGAGATTAACATTGCCAAACAGCGCAACGGTCCTGTGGGGACCTTAAAATTAGCCTTTATCAAGGAATACACCCGATTTGAAAATCTTGCACCGATAGAATAAAATTCTTGATTAAAACGAATAATTCTGTATAATAAATATAATGCAAATAAAATTTCCTCTCATCTTAATCATTATTATTTTAATCCTCGGTCTTGACTTATCCTTTGCCCAGGAAGAGGCCACAAGCCTTTCTACCTCATCCCCAGTGAAATTGGTTACCGCTTTAGAAGTCAGAGGAAACAAATCTATCAGTACCAATACCATCATTTCTAAGATGAAGACGCGCATTGGGCAGCCGTATCAGGAGAATGTAATCAGTGATGACTTAAAGCGCCTTTATCTTTTGGGTTTCTTTTCTGATATCAAAATTGATACCGAGGAATACAAAGATGGGTTAAAGGTAATTGTGACGGTTAAAGAGAGACCTCTGATTGAAAAGATTAGCTTCTTAGGGATAAGAAAAATCACCTTAAAAGATGAAAAGATTAAAGAGCAGTTAAAATCCAAGGAGGGCCAATATTTAGACTACCCTAATTTAGAGGAAGATGTGCGCATCTTAAAAAAGATGTATGATAGAATCGGTTACCCCCAGGCAAAGATAGAATATCATGTGGAAATTAATGAAGAGACCTCTAAGGCAAAGGTAGAGTTTAGAGTGCAGGAGGCAGGTCGTGTAAGAATTAAGAATATTTTTGTGGAGGGCAACCACGCCTTTTCTGGCCGACGCATATTAAGACTTATGAGGACAAAAAGGGCATGGTTATTTAATCCCGGCGTATTAAAAGAAGATGTCTTAAAAGAGGATATTGAACGGATTGTTGCTTTTTATCGTCGGGACGGTTATGCCGATGTAAAGGTGCATTATGAAGTCAGTTCGGATGCCAAAAGACCCACCCTTTTATATATTAAGATAAGAATTGAAGAGGGCAAGAAATATCTTGTGGGAAATGTGACAATTAGCGGAAATAAAGATATTTCGCAGAAAGAGATTTTAGCCCAGCTTAAAAATTGTGTTCCGGGAAAGGTCTTTTCCCAGGAGGCACTAAAAGAAGACATCGCTAATATCCAGGGTTTGTATTTTGACCGTGGTTATATTATGGCTTCGGTTCAAGAGGCAACTTCTTTAAATCCTTATACCAACCGAATTGATATTACCTATAATATTGAAGAATTCGAGGTCGCCTATGTAGATAAGATTAAAATTCGCGGCAATGTCAAGACCAAAGATGTGGTTATCCGTCGGGAATTGAAAATCCATCCCGGGGATAAATTTGACGGTAATAAATTAAGACGCAGTAAAGAGCGACTACAAAATTTGGGTTTTTTTGAAGAGATAAATTATGATACCGAAGATACCGCGCAAGTCAATAAGAAAAATCTGGTGGTGGAGGTAAAGGAGTCTAAGACCGGTGCCTTTAGTTTTGGTGGTGGTTATAGCACGGTGGAGGAGTTTGTGGGATTTGTGGAGATTGAACAGAAGAATTTTGACTGGAGAAACTTTCCTTATTTTACGGGTGACGGACAGGATTTAAGGTTTCGGGCGAGTATGGGTTCATTAAGCGATAGCCTTGATTTGAGTTTTACCGAGCCCTGGGTCTTTGATTATCCGATTTCCTTTGGTTTTGACCTTTATAGACGCCAATATCAAAGGGAATCAGATGTCGGTTGGGGCTATGACGAAAAGATAACCGGTGGAGATTTACGTTTGGGCAAAGAGCTTTTTGAATACCTAAAGGCAAATCTAACTTACCGTTACGATACGATTGAGATTACCAACATTACGGAGAATGCCTCCAGTGAGTTAAAGAAAGAATACGGGAAGAATTCCATAAGTAGTATGGAGTTTGGTCTTACCTTTGATAGCCGCGATAATATATTTGATACCCACCGCGGTGATCTTTTAAGTGGCTCTTTGGAATGTGCGGGTGGTCCTTTTGGAGCAGATAAGGATTTCTTAAAATTCTTCGCGCGCGCCTCGCATTATTTTGGGTTCTTTAGAGGTTCGACTTTAGAGTTAAGGGCTCGGGTGGGTATTGTTGATGCTTATCAAGATTCGGATGCGGTGCCAATATACGAAAGATTCTTTGCCGGTGGTGCCTATACTATTAGGGGTTATGATGAAAGAAAAGTTGGACCCATTGACCCTGATTCCAAAGACCCCCTGGGTGGGGAGTCAATGTTTGTGGGTAATATAGAATATACATATCCGGTATTTGATTTTCTAAAATTAGCCGCCTTTTACGATACAGGCAATGTCTGGTCAAAGGTAAATGACATCGGAAGTAGTGGGTTTAAGTCAAGTTTGGGAATTGGTTTAAGGATTAAAACCCCGATTGGCCCGATAATGCTTGACTACGGTATACCTTTAGATAAAGAACCCGCAGAAGAGAAGAAAAAGAGCGGTAGATTCCACTTTAGCGCAAGCCACGGCTTCTAAATCAAACTTACTTCAAACCGACACTTGAAAAATCACCTATATCATGTGTCATATATGTTATATATGGGGTTTTAGAAAAAGATAGGAGGAAGGATGAAAAAATTAGTTTTTGTTTTTGGGCTAGTGATTTTTCTTTTGGGAAGAACTAGTTTTGTCAATGCCGTTGAGAAACTTGCTTATGTAGATTTAAGCCGGATTTTTAGTGAATATAACAAGACCAAGGATTATGATAAGGTCTTAACCGACAAACAGAACGTTTATGAAGGTGAAAGAGATAAGAAGGTAAGTGAGGTAAAGCAACTGCAGGACAAGATGAATCTTTTAAGCGATAAAGAAAAAGAAAAGAAAAAAGAGGAATTGGAGGAGAAGATTAAGGCCCTTCAGGAATATGATCGCCAGAAAACAACCGACCTGCGTAAAGAACAGGATGAGAAGATGAAAGAGATATTAAAGGACATTGAAGAAGCGGTAAGGAAATACGCCGAGCAGGAGGGCTATAGTCTTGTATTTAATGACCGCGTATTAGTTTATCAATCCAAGAGCTTAGATATTACTGATAAGATTATCGATATTTTAAATAAACAATATAAGAAATAAGTAATTTAGGATTTATGTAGCGTCGTTAACAATAAAAATGCAAAAAACCTTAAAAGAAATCGCCGAATTTATAAATGGCGAGGTCGTAGGTAATGAAAATATCGTAATTACCGGCATTGCAGGAATAAAGGAGGCACAGGAAGGAGATATTACCTTTTTAGCCAATCCTAGGTATTTACCTTTACTGGAGAAAACTTATGCCTCAGCAGTGATTACCTCCCGTGATATCACCACCACCGCTAAGTCTATTATCCGCACAGAAAATCCGTCTCTGGCCTTTGTAAAAGTAGTCTCTTTGTTTAAGCCAGACGAATTCATACATCCCAAAGGGATACATCCAACGGCGATATTAGGTAAGAATGTATCCTTGGGTAAAAATGTAGCCTTAGGGCCATATGCGGTTATTGAAGACAATGTCTCAATAGGAAACGGGACAATAATCTCTGCGGGCTGTTTTATTGGTCATCATACTAAAGTTGGAGAAAATGTCTTAATTTATCCGCATGTTACTATTCGTGAGCGGATTAGCATCGGTAACCGCGTGATTATTCACAGCGGCACAGTCATCGGTTCGGATGGTTTTGGTTTTGTGAATGTAGAAGGAATACACCATAAGATTCCGCAGGTAGGTACAGTCGTGGTTGAAGATGACGTAGAAATTGGGGCAAACGTGACGATTGACCGCGCCCGTTTTGATAAGACGGTAATTGGCAAAGGGACCAAGATTGATAATTTAGTGCAGATTGCCCATAACGTCGTAATCGGAGAAAATTCGATTATTGTCGCACAGGTGGGTATTTCAGGTAGTACCGTTGTGGGAAAGAACGTAACCCTTGCCGGACAGGCGGGGTTGGTTGGACACATTACTGTTGGCGATGGCGCAACCGTAGCCGCACAGTCCGGAGTAAATAAATCTGTTCCCCCCGGAGTAACCGTCTTTGGTTACCCCGCCAAGCCCCAACATATCGCTAAGAGAATTAACGCCTGTGTGCAAAATCTCCCGCGGCTGTATAAAGTAGTGGAAGAACTAAAAAGGAAGATAGAGGAGTTAGAGAAAAAAACTTGTAAGCAAAATAGTTAAGCCAACAGAAATGGAAAAGCAAAAGACGATTGCCCGGGAAGTTACCTTAAAAGGATTAGGATTACATACAGCAAATCCGGTTACGCTGGCCCTTAAGCCGGCAGAACCCGATGCAGGGATTAATTTTATCCGCATTGACTTACCTCAAAGGCCGAAAATTAAGGCCAGTATTGATTATCTTCTTGACTCCGTCCATGCCCCGCGACGCACCTCTTTAGGAAAAGATTACGTCCAGATACATACAGTTGAACATTTGATGTCTGCCTTAGCGGGTTTGGGGATTGATAATCTCTATGTTGAATTAAATAATAATGAATTGCCGGCTTTAGACGGAAGTAGCCTAGAGTTTCTTAGGGCAATAAAGGATGCGGGGATTGTTGAACAGGAAAAGGAACAACAATATTTTCGTCTTAAAGAGCCAATCTTTGTGCAGGATAGGGATGCCTCGATTATCGCTTTGCCCTCCCAGGAATTTACGGTTTCTTATACCTTAAGTTATAATCATCCCTTAATTGGAACCGAGTTTTTAGAAATCAATATTAACCCCCAGACCTACGAGAAGGAGATTGCTTGTGCGCGTACCTTTTGTTTAGAAGACGAGGCAAAGGATTTGTTGCTTCGGGGATTAGGTCAGGGGGCAAATTATGAAAATACCCTTGTAGTAGGCAGAAAAGGAATTATAAAAAATAAATTGCGCTTTCCTGATGAATTTGTTCGACATAAGATTGCGGATTTAGTAGGAGATTTGTATCTGGTGGGTATTCCTTTAAGGGCACACATTGTTGCCTTAAGAAGTGGTCATCTGACAAACCTAAAATTAGCCCAAAAAATAAATGAACAGCGTAAACGCTATGCCTTAGGTGGGATAGGAATCGATTATCATCCCAAAGAAGGGGAGATATTGGATAGAGAGGGGATTATGAAGATTCTTCCTCATCGTGACCCGTTTTTGTTTGTGGATAAGATTATTCACCTGGAAAAAGGTAAGCGCGCCACAGGGGTTAAAAAATTAACACCTGATGATTATTTTTTCAAAGGACACTTTCCTAATCGGCCGGTGATGCCTGGGGTTTTGATTCTTGAGGCGATGGCTCAGGTGGGGGGGGTGATGATGCTTAGCCCAGAAGAAAATCGGGGAAAGCTTGCTTATTTTTTGGCGGCAGATAAGGTAAAATTTAGGAAGACCGTTGTTCCGGGTGATGAGCTTTTACTTCAGGTTGAGGCAGGCAAGATAAAGTCTAAGACGGGCCAGGTCCATGCCCGGGCGCTTGTTAATGGGAAAGTAGTAGCAGAGGCAGATTTTATGTTTGCCCTGGTTGAGGGTTAAATTAATCGACAATGCAGATAGCATCAACCGCAATCGTTTCTAAAAAGGCAAGATTAGCCACGGATGTAGAAATCGGTCCATATGCGGTTATTGGTGAGAATGTAGTTTTGGGTTCAGGCACAAAGGTGGGACCTTTCTGCGTGATTGAAGGAAATACTACGATTGGAAAAAACTGTGAGATTTTTACAGGTACAGTGCTGGGAAGTAGACCCCAGGATTTAAAATATAAGGGAAAGGTTAGCTTTTTAGAGATTGGTGATAATAATATCATCCGTGAGTATTGCACATTTAATCCCGGAACAGAGGAGGGTTCAAAGACAACTATCGGCAGTAACAATCTCTTTATGGCCTACGCACATATCGCCCATGATTGTAGAGTAGGTAATCACTGTGTAATTGCCAATAACGGCACACTTGCCGGACATGTAACGATTGAAGATAAGGTGGTAGTTGGAGGATTGGTTGCGATACATCAATTTTGTCGCGTGGGCACACTTTCCATTATTGGCGGCTGTTCGAAGGTCGTTCAGGATATCCCTCCTTATTCTACTTGTGATGGTCATCCGGCGCGTGTCTATGGGCTTAATCTGGTGGGTTTAAGACGTAATGGTTTCTTGCCTCAGACCATAAAGGAATTAGCTCATACCTTTAAGATATTATTCAATTCTGGTCTTTCTATAAAGCACGCCTTGGAGATAATTGAGAAAGAAGGCCCTTTAACCAAAGAGGTAAGATATCTTGTAGATTTTATCAAGAATTCCCAAAGAGGTATTGTGCGTTCCTGCCGTAGAGAATAATCAAAAGATGGAAAAAATCGGTCTGATTGCCGGAAACAGAAGATTTCCCCTTTTTCTTGCCGAAGCCGCCAAGAAAAAAGGTTTTTATATCGTGGCGGTGGCCATCAAGGGCGAGACTACGGTAAGTCTGTGCCGGTATGTAGATAAAATTTACTGGCTTTCTTTAAGTGACTTTCGCCGCTGTATAGAGATTTTTAAGTCAGAAGGCATTACTAAATTGGTAATGGCAGGCCAGGTTTCACCACGGCGACTATTTACTAAAGAGATAGATAAATCTTCAGACCTAAGAGAAATTCTCGTTGCCCTTAAAGATAAGCGCGCCGATTCCATATTCGGGGCTATCGCCGAAAAATTAGAAGAAAAAGGTTTAGCGTTAATTGACTCAACCCTCTTTCTCAAAGACCTCCTTCCGCAAAAAGGCATCCTTACCCAAAAACAACCCGATTTTTCTACCTGGGAAGATATCTATTTTGGCTGGGAACTTGCCAAGGAGATCGCCTTTTTAGATATTGGTCAAACCGTCGCAGTAAAAGATAAAGCCATTGTGGCAGTAGAGGCTTTGGAGGGGACTGATAACCTCATCCGTCGGGCAGCAAGGATTGCCGGCTCAGGTATAACCATCGTCAAGGTAGCCAAGCCCAGACAGGATAGCCGGTTTGATATTCCGGTAGTCGGCTTAACCACCATAAAAAATCTTATTAAAATTCGCGCAAGGTGTCTTGCGCTTGAAGCCGGTAAAACCCTTTTCCTTGACCAGAAAAAAGGCAAAGCGCTTGCGGAGAAAAAAGGCCTAATTATCGTAGCGGTGTAAAATTTCTTGACAGGTTTAATGATTTAAGATAAAGTAATATTACAAAACAAAAGGAGGCCGACGATGGCAAAGGCAAGTACAGCAATACCAACACAGTTTAAGCTTTATGCCCCCGGGGCAAAACAGGTTACACTGGCAGGTAGTTTTAATAACTGGGATATACGTAAACTCCGCGCAAAGAAGGATTCCCGCGGTAACTGGACAGTTAAGGTGAACCTAAGACCCGGCACATATGAATACAAATTTTTCGTCGACGGCTCATGGATTACTGACCCCAAGTGCACCCGTATGGTGCCTAATCCCTTTGGTAGCCAAAACTCCGTGATAGAAATAAGGTAAATCTTCTTCTCTAAGACTAAGACCGCAAGCCAAAAATTTCCTAAAGAATAATTTATATTAGATGAGAACAACTGCGTCGGTTGGTAATAAAGGAGGTTAATTGATGTATCAGGTGGATTTATTGTGGCTGGCGCCCATTGGTTCAATTACTGCGCTTTTATTTGCGTTTTATCTTTCAATTTTCATCTTGAAAAAAGATGAAGGAAATCTAAGGATGCGGGAGATTGCCCAGGCGGTACGCATCGGCGCCCGGGCTTATCTGAAGAGACAATATTTAGCCGTCGCCGTTTTCTTTGCAGGCGTATTTTGTGTTCTTTTAACGCTTGCCTTAAAAGGCTATCTGGTTATCTTTGTGCCCTTTGCCTTTCTTACCGGAGGGTTATTTTCCGGTTTATCGGGATTTATTGGAATGAGTATTGCCACTCAATCCTCTAATCGCACGGCTACCGCCGCAATGAAGAGTTTAAATGCGGCTTTGCGCATTGCCTTTTCCAGTGGTGCAGTTATGGGGCTGGTTGTGGTCGGTTTGGGATTATTAGATTTAAGTATCTGGTATTATTTTCTTAACTGGTATTATTCCTTTCATCCTTTACCTTTAGGTACAGATAAAATTACCGCTATTACTTCTACGATGCTTTGTTTTGGTATGGGGGCAAGTTCACAGGCATTATTTGCCCGTGTAGGCGGCGGTATTTTTACTAAAGCCGCAGATGTCGGTGCGGATCTTGTAGGTAAATTGGAGGCAGGGATTCCCGAAGATGATCCCCGTAATCCCGCAGTAATTGCCGATAATGTCGGCGATAATGTCGGCGACGTGGCGGGTATGGGCGCCGACCTTTATGAGTCTTATGTGGGTTCAATTGTTGCTACTGCTGCTCTGGGTGTTGCTGCTGGATTAGGTATAAGAGGCGTAACTCTTCCTATGGCAATGGCGGCAGTAGGGGTGATTTCTTCCATTATCGGCACGTTTTTTGTGAGAAGTAAAGAAGAGGCAAGCCAAAAAGTTTTATTATGGGCATTGCGTAAAGGAATTTTTATAAGTTCTCTATTAGTGGCAATAATTTCTTATTTTTTGCTTAAGTTCATACTTGGTGCCCAACACACAGGAGTTTACGGGGCGATACTTTCTGGTTTGATTGCCGGGGTTTTAATCGGATTATTTACGGAGTTTTATACTTCCAGTAATTTTAAGCCCACGCGGTCACTTGCTGATGCGGCTTTAACCGGCCCGGCAACTGTAATTATTGGTGGCATTGCGGTAGGAATGATGTCTACAGCGATTCCGGTAATCGTAGTGGGAATCACTATTTTAATCAGTTTCTTTGCCTCGGGAGGAGCAGTGAATTTTAATGCCGGGCTTTACGGCGTAGGAATTTCAGCAGTGGGGATGCTTTCTACATTAGGCATCACTCTAGCTACAGATGCCTATGGTCCGGTAGCAGATAACGCCGGAGGGAATGCCCAGATGTCTGGACTTGAGCCAGAGGTAAGGAAAAGAACTGATGCCTTAGATGCCTTAGGCAATACCACTGCCGCCACCGGCAAGGGCTTTGCCATAGGTTCTGCTGCGTTAACTGCCCTGGCTTTAATTGCTGCCTATCGTGATCAGGTGGCTTTATACGGTAAAGAGATGAATTTAAGTCTGATGAATCCCAATGTGTTAGTTGGGCTTTTTATTGGCGGCATGCTTCCTTTTTTGTTCTCCTCGATGACAATGCGGGCAGTAGGCAGGGCAGCGGCAAAGATTGTTCTTGAGGTGCGTAGACAGTTTAAGGAGATTGTGGGGTTAATGGAAGGAAGAGCCAAACCAGATTATGCGCATTGTGTGGCGATTGCTACTGCCGCAGCACAAAAGGAGATGATTCTGCCTTCTTTGATGGCGATAATTGTACCGGTGGTGGTTGGGATTTTGGCGGGTATTGAAGCTGAGGCAGGGCTACTTGCCGGCTCAACGGTCGGAGGGTTTGTTCTGGCGGTGATGATGGCGAATTCTGGCGGAGCCTGGGATAATGCCAAAAAATACATTGAGGAAGGCCATCACGGAGGAAAGGGTTCTTTGGCCCATAAGGCTGGCGTAGTCGGTGATACAGTGGGAGATCCCTTTAAGGATACATCTGGTC
>JAMWCK010000075.1 GCA_023819625.1 Candidatus Omnitrophota bacterium
GGCTCTCAATAATTAGCTGGGTAATTTTAATGATTTCTCCGATACCGGTGTGTAAAAGTTCCTCTTTTACCTGAATACTCTCCAAAAAAATATCCTTTATTCTATCGCGCACAAGATACCCCTTTTTATAATGGGATCCTACCCAAAGAATACCTTAGCGATTTCGTAAAGTTCCATATCCACTGTTTTTAGCGCCTTTACTGCATCTTCAATAGGCACATCAATAATTTTATTGCCAACAAGGGCAACCATCCGGCCAAATTTTTTATCTTTTACTAATTCCACTGCCTTTACGCCAAAGCGGGTGCCTAAAATCCGATCAAAGGCTGAAGGTGTGCCACCCCTCTGGATATGCCCCAACACACTTACCCGCGTTTCGTAGCCCGTCCTTTTTTCTATCTCCTTGGCTAATTGTTCACCGATACCCCCTAATCTTACATGTCCGAACTCATCTAATTTTTGTTCTTGAAGCACCGCTGTTCCCTCCTTAAAGTGTGCCCCTTCCGCCACCACTACAATGCTAAAGGTTTTTCCGCGCCTATGGCGTTTCTGGATTAGGTTACATACCTCTTCAATATCTATGGGGATCTCAGGAATTAAAATAATGTCTGCTCCACCGGCAATCCCTGATTCTACTGCTATCCATCCGGCATGCCTGCCCATTACTTCCACAACAATAATCCTATGATGGCTCTCTGCAGTGGTGTGTAATCTATCGATGCATTCAGTGGCAATATTTACCGCGGTATCAAAACCAAAGGTATAATCTGTGCAAGAAAGGTCATTGTCAATAGTTTTGGGTACGCCCACAATATTCGTAATGCCCTCTTTGATCAATTTTGCGGCTACCCCCAATGTGTCTTCTCCGCCTACCGCAATCAATGCATCAAGACCTATCTTTTTATAGTTATCCTGCAGTCGCATTAGGTCCTCTTGTTTTTTATAAGGGTTTGTCCGGCTAGTTCCTAATATCGTGCCCCCTTTAGGTAGTATTCCTGAAACTGTGGATAAATCCAAAGGCATAGCGTCATTTTCAATCAAACCCTTCCAGCCATTTTTAATCCCGATAATTTGATAACCTTCGTTAATGCCTTTTCTTACTACTGCCCGGATTACAGGATTTAAACCCGGGCAATCTCCTCCGCCTGTAAGAATACCTATCTTTGTCATCCCTGTCTACCTCCTGGTATAATTTTTTATAGTTGTGTATCTTTAAACTCTGCCATAACCCCTAAAGGGAATCGGTGGTTCTCCTTCGCTTTCTTTTCTCTTCTTTGCCTTCTCTTCCTCGGAAATTATCTTGGCAATATAAATTCTGATAGTAATTTGTTCCTCAAGTCCGAGCACTTCTTGAATTCTTGCGCGGGTTATCTCCTGTAAACGACTGGTTAGCTCAGGTATATTTGATTCTGACTTCAGGACTACCCGTAAATCTACAAGAATTCCCTTTTTTGTGGCAATAACATCCGGTCTTAATTCCTTAATTTCCGAAAATAATCCTGTTAATCGTCGAATCAAATCTTCTACTGCCGAAAGCGCTACACTTACCTCTCCTGAGGGAGTAGTAAAGGCAATGGTCTTTTCGCGTTGAAATCTACCTAAAATAAGTTGGGCAAAAGAGAAACTAATGAGAATTAAAAGGATCCCGCACAGACCAGTAATAATTCGCGACTGGAGATTGTATTGCACATAGACAAGTAAGTTACTGATGTCTTGAGGTTGTAATAGATTTAGGCTAAATATAATTAAAATGATACCGATCAAAATCAAAACTAAGGCATAAAATAAGATCCCCAAAACCGTAAATACCCTCATCTCTTTCGCCTCCTAATTACTAATTTCTTTCAATACCCTGCACATTAATATTAATATCCTTTACCGAAAGATTGGTCATCTTTTCTAATGCCGCGCGGACATTTTCTTGTACACGATTAGCAACATCCGGAATATTAAAACCATACTTGATAATCAAAGGTAAATCCAATCTTATTTCATTATTTTTATCAATTTCTACATGGATTGCTACAAGAGATTTTTTTCCCAATAATTCTAAAATTCCAGTTCTAATATCTTTACCTATACCTTTTACACCTTCAATTTCAGAGGCCGCTAGTGAGGCAATGGAGGCAATTACGTTTTTATGAATGCGTATGATACCTAAATCGGTGCGGGATTCTTCTTTTTGCATTTTATTGTTCTAACTCCTCCTCTTTAAGTATTTCCTGAATAAAATGTGTGGATACCTCGCCTTTTAGGAAAAGATCATTTTCTAATAATTGCCGATGAAAAGAAATTGTGGTTTTTATGGGTTTTATCTCAAATTCCCTTAGGGCCCGTTGCATAATTCGGATTGCTTCCTGGCGGTAACTGCCGTAAGTGATTAATTTAGCCAATAGAGAATCATAGTAACGTGATATTTCATAGCCGGCATAGATATGTGTATCTAGACGCACACCCGGCCCGCCGGGAAAATTAACGCTTTCAATTTTACCCGGACAAGGAAGAAAATTATTTTGGAAATCTTCAGCGTTAATCCGACATTCAATTGCTGCACCCTTTATTTGAATATCTTCTTGGGAAAAACGCAATTTTTCTCCTGCGGCAATACGAATCTGCTCTTTAATCAGGTCAATTCCTGTTACTAGTTCTGTTATCGGATGTTCGACTTGGATTCGGGTATTCATCTCCATAAAATAGTAATCGTGAGTGCGTTGATCCATCAAAAATTCAATGGTTCCAGCATTGGTATAATTTACACTCCTTGCTCCCTTTACTGCCATTTCTCCTAGACGTTTGCGGAGTTTACTATCAACTACGGGTGAGGGGGTTTCTTCCAGTAACTTCTGATGCCGACGTTGAATAGTGCAGTCCCTTTCCCCTAAATATACAATATGACCATATTTATCGGCTAAGATTTGTATTTCAATGTGTCGAGGTTTTTCGATATATTTTTCAATATACACATTGGGATTACCAAAACTTGCCTCGGCCTCTGCCTGGGCAAGATTTAGACTAGAGATAAGTCGAACATCATTGTGGCAAATGCGCATACCTTTTCCACCCCCGCCGGCAGCCGCCTTGATAATTACAGGGTAGCCAATTTTCCGTGCCACCTTCAATGCCTCTTCTTTATTCTTTACGACAGAAGTACTACCGGGTATAATCGGTAACCCTGCTTTCTGCATAGTTATACGCGCCGCCATCTTGTCACCCATCATCCGGATGGTTTCCGCGTTAGGCCCAATAAAGGTAATTTTGCAAGATTCGCAGATCTCTGCAAAATGAGAATTTTCTGCCAAGAATCCATAGCCGGGATGAATGGCCTCTACATCTGTAATTTCCGCAGCGCTGATAATTGCGGGGATATTTAGATAACTCGCATTGGGAGGGGCCCCACCTATACAAATTGCCTCATCGGCAAAGCGCACATGCAGAGATTCACGATCTACCTCAGAATAGACCGCAACAGTGCGAATACCTAGTTCCTGGCAGGCGCGGATGATTCTTAAGGCGATTTCACCACGGTTGGCAATTAATATCTTGGAGAACATCTTTTAGACGGGTTCGATCAGAAACATTGGTTGTCCAAATTCAACGGGCTCGGCATTATCAACGAGGATTTCTAAGATTTTACCCTTTATTTCCGATTTTATTTCATTCATCAATTTCATTGCCTCAATGATACAAATTACCTGTCCGGGTTCAATAAGTTGACCCACTTCTACATAGGGTGGCGCTTCGGGAGACGGCGCACGGTAAAAAGTCCCCACCATTGGCGCCTTTATCTCTATAGTTTTTGCTCCTAATTTTTCCTCTCTTTTTTCTGCCTCAAGGGTTTCTTTGAAGGTAGATTCGGCAAGCTTCTGTTTTTCAATAACTACCGGGCCGCTTAAACTTTCTGTCTGAGCGCCTAATTTCTTCAGACGTATACGCATACCATTCTTCTCTATTTCTAATTCCACTAGTCCATTCTCATTCATCAGGTTAATCATTTCTTTTATCTCTTTTATATTCATCCTAAATCCCTCTTTTATATAATCCTTGGATAACTCTATGCCACTCGCTCAATATATTCGCCACTACGCGTATCTACCTTGATTATATCTCCCACTTCAATAAAAAGCGGAACCTGTACGATTGTGCCAGTTTCTATCTCTGCGGGCTTGCTACCGCTTTTGGCAGTATCGCCTTTAATTCCCGGTTCGGTATGGACAACCTTAAAATCAACAAAATTGGGCAAATTAATATTTAAAATTTCCCCTTTATAAAAATAACCCGTAACCAAAAGGGCATCTTTAAGAAATTTCTTTTTATCCCCTAAAATATCTTCAGAAATAACAATATCCTCAAAGTTTTCTTGGTCCATAAAATGATAAAGCTCGCCGGTATGATATTGATATTGCAGTTTCCGTTCTTCGACAAAGGCAGGCTCTATCTTCTCATCGCCCCTGAAGGTTAGTTCTTGAATACTGGAATTTTTCATATTCCTGCATTTTGCCCGCACAAAGGCTGCGCCTTTTCCCGGCTTAACATGCTGGGCGTCAATGACGATATAGACGTCGTTACCTACTAATATAGTTACACCCGTTTTTATATCATTTATTGAGAGTGCCACTTATGACCTCACACCCTTCAGGAGTTACTAAAACCATATCCTCAATTCTTATTCCGAATTTACCTTTAAGATAAATTGCCGGCTCAAGCGTAAAAACCATGCCTGGCTTTAATATCCCCTCTGTTTTTGGAGATATTACGGGTAACTCATGTACTTCTAAGCCAATTCCGTGACCTAAATTATGCAAGAACTCTTTGCCGAAGCCCTTTTTAGTAATGTATTGACGGCTTGCGGTATCTATCTTTTTTATCTCTATATTGGGCTTGATAATTCTGATTGCCTGAATCTGCGCTTGAGAGACTATATCGTAAATCCTTGCAAATAGAGAATTTATTTTACCGAAAAAGAAAACCCTTGTCAAGTCAGATTTATAGCCCTGATAATCTACGCCCAGATCAATTAATAGGGGTTCATTCTTTTGGATTTTTCTTTTGCCCGTAAGATAATGGGGAAAACAAGAATTAGGACCAGAGGCAACAATGATTTCAAATGCCGAACTGCGTGCACCCTGATAGCGAATAAACCGCTCCAGTTCCGCGGCTATCTCCAGTTCCTTTCTGCCCGGGGTAATAAAATCTCTGACAAATTCCAATGCCTTTAGCGCAATATCCGTTGCCTTTTTAATTTTATCTATCTCTTCCTTGGTCTTTATCTGACGCAATTGTTCAATTAAACTCTGAGTAGGGATTAATTTTACGCTTTTTGCTAACAACGCCTGCCTTATTTTTTTATATTCCGCAAAAGAAAGGTGTCTTGCTTCAAATCCGACACGTTTAAGCCCAAGATTTCTTATGCCCTCAGCAATGACTTTATAAAAAAGGCCGTTAATCTTTTCTACTTTTGCCTTGTCTTTTAATTTTAATTTTGCCTCTTCTATATAGCGGCAGTCCGTAAAATAAATACACTCTTTTCGGCTAACCAAAAGATACGCATCACGGCCAGGATAGTCAGTAAGATAATGTATATTGGCTGGCGAAGATACGATAAGACCATCGAGGTTGGCTTCTTTTAGGTGTTCATCAATACGTCGCATCAAATTATATCTATTAATGCCTCTAATCCTAAAATATAACTCTTAGGGCCAAAACCAAGAACAGTTCCTTTTGCTACGCCGCTAATGAGGGATTTCTGACGAAATTCTTCCCGCATATAGATATTGGAAAGATGGACCTCTACCGTGGGTATACCCGAGGCCACAATTGCATCACGGATAGCCACGCTCGTATGGGTATAGGCAGCGGGATTAATCAAAAGGCCTTGATATCTATGCTTATTTTTAGTAATTAAATTAACGATTTCGCCCTCAACATTAGTCTGTTTAATCGTAAGAGCTACTTTTCTTCTTTTGGCAATTTTAAGCAACTCGGCATTAATCTGTTTTAAGGTGGTTTTTCCGTAAATAGCCGGCTGGCGTTTACCTAATAAATGTAGATTTGGTCCGTGGATTACAAGTATTTTTTTCATAATGGCTAATCTTCGGCCTCATCAATTAACATGATGGGGATCCCCTCACGGATAGGGTATTTCTTACCGCACTTTTTGCAGACGATTTTATTTTCCTTTAATTCTACGTC
>JAMWCK010000076.1 GCA_023819625.1 Candidatus Omnitrophota bacterium
TAAAAGAAATAAAATTACCCAAGATATTCAATAGCCCTTTAGTTAAATTGTTTAATCCTGTAAGAATTTGTATTTCGGGTGCGGCAGCACTTCCCGTTGAAACACTCATCGCCTTTGAGAAAAGATTTCGCATTCCGCTTTTAGAGGGTTATGGCCTAACTGAGGCCTCGCCGGTAGTAACCCTTAATCCTTTAAGGGGAATAAGAAAACCGGGTTCTATCGGTATTCCTATTTCGAAAAATGTAGAATTAAAAATTGTAGATGAAAAGGGCGATGTCTTAGGGGCAGAACGAGTAGGAGAATTATTAGTTAAAGGACCAAATGTGATGCAGGGTTATTTTAGGCAACCTGAGGCTACAAAAGAAACCTTAAGAGATGGCTGGTTATATACAGGTGACATGGCAAAATTCGATAAGGACGGTTATGTCTACATTGTGGGTAGAAAAAAGGAGATGATAAATGTCCGCGGTCTAAATGTCTATCCACGTGAGATAGAAGAGGTACTTTATCAAAATCCAAAAATCAAGGAGGTGGCAGTAATTGGTATTCCTGATCTGCATAAAGGAGAGGTGCCTAAAGGTTTTGTCGTCTTAAAGGAAGGCCAGGGTAGTTCTGAACACGAAATTATTCAATATTTAAGAGAACGACTGGCAGCTTATAAGATTCCTAAGTATATTGAATTTAGAACATCGTTACCTAAGAGTACCACGGGTAAGATCTTAAAGCGTGTTCTTAAAAATGAAACTGAACAAACTTTTTAAGATTAAAGATACGCCCCAGAGGATTGCGCGAGGGTTAGCCTTAGGGGTCTTTTCAGGGATTATCCCGGGAAGTGGGCCTTTAGTTGCCTTATTTCTGGCCTTGGTTTTTAAGGCAAATAAGATAAGTGCCTTGTTGGGGAGTCTGGCTACTAACACCTGGTTAAGCATCGCTACATTTTTCTTGTCAATTAAGATTGGAGCAGGTATAATGAATATTGGCTGGCAAGAAGTCAAGCAGGGTTGGTTTGAGTTTTTGAGCAGATTTCGTTGGGTAGATTTATTTAAGTTTTCAGTCTTAAAAATAATCTTGCCGGTACTGTTGGGTTATTTTATTCTTGCATTGTTCTTAGGGGTATTGAGTTATTTTATTACACTATTAATTTTAAACTGGAGAAAAGATGCAAATAAAACTGGAATTAACCTTTCCCGGTGAGTTAAAAGAAGAGCCAATTATCTGTTATCTCTGTAAGCAATTTGATTTGACATTGAATATTGTAGAGGCATCCTTTTCTACAGATACCGGTTGGGCAATTCTTGTCTTTGACGGGAAAGAAGAAGAGTTAAAAAGGGCTTTTACCTACCTAAAAAGCAAAGGGATCGAATTCCAAGAGATCCAGAACCTCGCTTAAATCCTTGCGCACCTTTTATGTCTTTTTGTGTTCGGGAAGTCAACGTTAAAACCATTCTGAATAAATCAAAGTTGACGGATTTTACCCTTAACTGCTATATAGGCTGTAGCCACTGCTGTATTTATTGTTACGGCCGGTATATGCAGAAGTTCAAAGAGCGACCTGAGGATTGGGGTGAATTTGTGGAGGTAAAGGTTAATGCGCCGGAGGCCCTGGCTAGACAGATAAATCCTGTCTCTATGTCCAGGGGTAGAGTAAAGAGAATAAAACTACCAGCCGAAGTCTTTATGAGTTCTATCTGTGATGGGTGGCAGCCAATAGAGGCAAAATACCGACTTTCTCGTGCCTGTCTTAAGTTGCTTTTAGAGGCAGGTTTTGAGGTTTCTATTTTGACCAAAAGTAGCCTGGTCTTACGCGATTTTGACCTCTTAAGTGCCTATAAAACCTGCCGGTTAGGTATAACCCTTACGACCCTGGATCTTAAGTTACAAAAGACATTAGAACCATATGCTTCAAGTAGTCAGGATCGGCTTAATACCCTAAGAATTGCCCAGGAAAAAGGCATCAAAACCTGGGTATTTTTAGGTCCGCTTATTCCGGAATTTACCGATACCCAGGCTAATTTAGAAGCACTATTTTATGCCCTAAAAGACCTTAATTTAGAGGAAATATACGTAGATAGACTGAATCCACGCTGGGGTGTTCTCAATAGTCTAAAAAAGGGGCTAAATAGAAGAGAGGATTATCTTAACTTAAAGACGCTTATCTACAAATGTAGTAACCTCAAAAAATACGCTGCCTATTCCCACCAATTAAAGCAAAAAACCGAGGAATATGCCTATCAGTTTGGCCTGTCAAGTAAAGTCAAATTTTGTTTTTAGATGTAAAGGATAAAAAGAAAAGGTAAAGCGAAGTAAATCCAAATCTACTTATCCACAGGAAAAACCCAATTTATCTTAAGTTATTGATATACAAATACTTATTGTGATTTGTTTTAATATAATAAAGTTAACATAAGATATATTATAGGAAGTTAGCCCTGAATCATCCAAAAACTATTTTAGGTTTATAAGAACAATTACACGGACATAAGCTGCGGGTTTTTAGTGGGAAATTAAGATGTAGACACCACCCTGAGAATCCTCATGATTTTTCCGTTATGGTCTTAAAAATTGTTATTGCTGGGATTGGGGTTGATATATGGGCATTTCTCTTGTTCCCATCATCCTCTTCATCAGACATCTATCTGATTGGTGTAAAGAATATCTGTAGAGTTTACCCAGAATAAGTAGGCCCGAAACAAGCATAATAAAGATACCGATAAGATAACCTGCTGTTTTTAGGCTTCCTTCCTCCCGATTCGCCAAATAACAAACAACGTAACCCAAAGCCAAAGCAATTAATAGAATACCCACTTTTTATCTTTTAGTTTTATTTTAATTTTAGGCAATCGCTCCTCCAACTGCAATTCCATTGGTCACAGAAATTCGTGGCCGTGCCAAAGCAGTCAAAATTTCCTTCCTTACGTTGGATGGTCCTAATCAGTTCTTTTTTGGAGTATTTCCAGGTATCTTTTATCCCCAATGACCTTGCCTTCTTCTCAATCTCTAAAAGTCGCATCTTCCTTCCCCTCCCTTCTATTCCTTATAAATAATATCGTGCTCTCTCACCCGTGAATCCACTAAAAGTCCAATCTCCTGACCCTTTTTTGCCTGCAGAATAGGCACATGGTTAATCTGCATTGAGGTTACAGTCTGTGTAAAATCCGTGGTGTGGCCTTTGATTTTTATGCTCTCACCAATACTTAAGGGCGACTTTAATTTTACTACCGCTGCCCTGACTTTGGGAAAATAATGTGTAACGATGCCAATTATTTTTTTCTTTTCGGCTGCCGTTGCGACCAGCTTCTTAAGTGTGGGTCTTTTTTTAATTATTTTTTTCTTTGATAACCTTTTCTGAGAAACCTTTCTTTTTGTGCTCTTTTTTTTGATCTGTTTTTTCTCGGATTTCTTTTTGAAGGGCATTTTAGCACCTCCTATCTATCTGCGTCATAGCTAACTTCGTGGTTTATTCTTCTACCTTAATTAGAGAATCTATTGAGCCATAGGGGTTTAATTCCTGATAAGGGTTATTCGGGTCTTCTATCCACCTGCCATCTACTATAAAACGGTAGCGATATGTACCCGGCTTAAGTTGAAGGGTTTTCTTCCAGATACCATTTTCCTGTTCCATCTGGCTTTGGCTGGAGCTCTGCCAATTGTTAAAATCTCCTGCTAGATAAACTTCTTTTGCCTCAGGGGCAAAAAGAGAAAATACTACCTCAGTTAATTTGGGCAATTTTTCTTTTAATAGTTCCTGCATCTTTTCTTCAAGTATTTGTGCCTGTGGTGTAACTTGTGCCTTCTCCTGAGTAATTATCTCCCGTGCCAGACTAAAATAGTCCTTTGCCCCCCGACAATACTTATCATAAGTTAAGATATGCATGCCATCGCTTTGCGATTCTTTTAGTTTCACATTGACATGGATAATTGTGCTAAAAAGTCTATCCTTAAAAGTCGTTCTAATGCGCTCTAAAATCTTAAATGAATGTCTAAGCCGCGAATCAAAATTATTTACCAAAACCCGATAGTCAACTTCATGTTCCAATCTTTCACTTACCAGATTAATTATCTCTATAAGTTGGCTTAAACCCTCTAGGGAAAAACGACTTGCCTCCACCGGCACAATAACTTCGTTTGCCGCACGGATGGCATTAACAGTTAAAATTCCCAAATTTGGCGGGCAGTCAATTAAAATATAATCGTAGTTGCCTCTGAAATTACGTAAAATATCCCAGAGTCTACTCTCCCTGCCAATTTCTCCGGCTAATTCCTGCTCTAATGTGCTTAAAACAATACCCGATGGCGCAAGGTCAAAATTACAATCCGCGTTTTTAATGATTTCCTCCAGGCTTGCCTTTTGGTTAGTAATTTTAGAAAGGACATTATAAATATTTAAATCCGCTTTTACATTTAAACCTAACGTAGCATGGGCCTGAGGGTCGAGGTCGATTAAGAGAACCTTGCGGTTATTTACGGCTAATGATGCGGCTAAATTTATGGCGGTAGTGGTTTTGCCGCATCCTCCCTTTTGATTGGTAATGGAAATAATACGCATATTAACTCCTTTCTTTTAACGCACCAATCTTATATTATCTAAATAAATTACATCCTTTTTCGCTTTGGCATTCCATTCTTCTATAATAAAGGAAAGTAAAGTCATATTTGACCAGTCGCTTATCTTTTTGAATTCGTAAAGCCCAATCTGATAGTTTTGCCATTTGTATGGAATGTCTCTAAGATACACTGCATCTTTTTCATTAAAGGAATTAACAAACTCAATCCTTAATGAAACGGTATCGTTATAGTTTGCCTTTCGACAGGAAAACTCTATTTGGCGAAAGTCTCTTAAGTCTAATTTATTTAAAGAAATGCTGTAGATTTCTTTACGGGCAGGATTAAAATTAAAATTAATTTTAACCACATCAGGACTAAACACTAACGCAATCTGGGAATTTAAGGATTTATCTTTTATTTGGTTATTAATCAATCTCCCCCCTAACCCAATAATAAGTAAAGCAGATATAAAAAAGAAAAACTTAAATTTCTTAGATAATTTTTTCTTTTTCTTTTTGTTTTGGGACGAGGCATCAAGATAAATTCGGGCGAGATGTTCGTAGATATCCTTCTTATCCATTTCTAAATATTTATAGCATAAAACTTCTTGTCTGTCAATAGGTTATTGACTTGAGTAGGACTGATATAGGTACATCGTAAGTAGGGACGCCCAATCAACCAAAGCCAAGGATGTCCCTAAAGTTATTGCTTTATTCTATCTGAAAAGAGATAATGACGTTAAAGGAAAGCTGTAGATAGTCAAGTTCTTTGGGAAAATTAGGAAATGGCGCTGCCTCTTTTACACTCTTTAAGGCAATCTCGCGCAGATAAGGATTAAGGGAAGATTTTTCTTCAATAAGCCTGATTTCTTTAAGATAGCCATCATTAGATATAATAAAGGTAAGGTAAATTTCTCCGGTATCAGTGCGGGTAAAATTCTGATAAGCTGTCCGTTTTATTTTCTCACGCACAATCTGGTAATAACTGAGGTAAGAAGGACTGCTAATTTTATTGATATCTATGGGGGGGATGGTTATTTTCTTTTTGACTGCAATAATATCGGGTTTAGCAATGGCAGGTTTCATAAAGTTAGGGTTACTCGGCCGGGGTTTAAGATTCTGAATATCAAGAAAAGGCAAAGGCATTTTTTTATCCGCACCGATTCTTGAAGGTATTTTTAATAATGGCTCTTGGTTACGGGCTAAAGTTTTCTCTTCCTCCTTAGGCTTAGGAATTTCCTTTACATAACTTACTTCTAATTTTTGTTCCGGTATCTTAAGAGGAAAAATATTAAGATTTGCACTCTGAAGAAAAATTACGCCGTGGGTAATCAACGAAATTAAAAAGGCAATCCGAAATATGTGTCTCTCTAAAACCGTTTTCATTTTAATTGCGGAAGTATTGTCTTTAGGCGCAATCATAAATTAACATAATACATCCTGAATTGCAAGTAGAAATTTTAAAATTTCTCAAAAAATATATTTTAACTTTGCATAAAAATTTCTTTCCGGTGATGGATAGTATGCCTTTTGAGCACTATAAACACCATATTCTGAATA
>JAMWCK010000077.1 GCA_023819625.1 Candidatus Omnitrophota bacterium
TTTTCTATTGCCTCTTTAGTACTGATAAGTACTGGGTCAGCCAAAACCCTGATATCATAGTCAATGTTTAGCGCTTTATCCGTAAACTGCGTGCTAACTAATCCGTCTACTGAGGCCCTTAAAGTTTCAGATACCTTTTGCGCGGTTAAGCCGAAATCATTTAATTTTTCTCTATTTAGAAAAATGTGTATTTCTGGCCTTGAGAAATCAACCGAGATATCTAAATTACTTAAGCCTTCTATTCCTTTTATCTTACCCTAGATATCTTTGGCTAAATCATAAAGCGTATCTAAGTTGTACCCTCTTATACGGATATCTATATCAGATGTGGACGTTTTCTTGATTCCCCTTAACGGGGTTTTCATAACCTTAATTTGCGCGCCTGCTATAGGTTTATCCTTAAGAGGTTTCTGCAATTTCTTAATAAAAGCAACTATGGGTATGGGGCGCCTTGATTTCTGAACCAGTTCAATCGCCACATCAGCTTCATTTGCCTTTTCATAAACGTTTCGCCTCTGCCAGTAACCTCCCACCATAGAATAAACCTTTCCCACTCCAGGCATTTCTTTAATTATTGCCTCAAGGTTTTTAACCACTTTATCCGTCTCTTCCAAAGCCGAACCCACAGGAAGTTTTACTTTCACCGTAATTTTCCCGTCGTCAATCTGCGGCAAAAATTCTCTTCCTAAAGTACCCACTAAGAAAATACTTAAAATAAATAATGCCGCAACCGAGCCAAGAGTAATCACTTTATGTCGCAATATCAGTTTAAGAAATTTTCTGTATACCGCAACAGCTCTTTCAATAACTCTTTTACTAAAGCCTTCTTTCTCCTTTTTGCTTTTTACCTTAAATAAATACGCAGTTAAACTTGGTATAACGGTTAAACTCACAAGAAGCGAAATAATAAATGCAACGGATATAGTCACCACCATATCCCTAAAAAGTAAAGCAGTTATCCCTTTAATAAAGAAAAAAGGTATGATTGCCGCCAGATTGGTAAGCGTGGAGGCAACCAAGGCGCTGGCTACTTCACGGCTTCCTATATGCGCCGCATCTTGTGCACTTAAGGATTCTTCTTTTTGGTGCCTGGTGATGTTTTCCAGAATAACGATACAATTATCCAACATCAAACCTACAGCCAAAACCAGCCCGCCAAGCGAAAAGATATTCAGGGTAACATTCGATAAACCCATCAGAATAAAAGTGCCTAAAATGCTTACCGGTATGGCTACAGCGATGATAAATGTCCTTTTTAAGTTATGCAGGAAAAACCATATCATCAATACCGCTAAGATCCCGCCGACAACCGCGGATGAGCCGACATTCTTAATCGAATTTTCAATATAATATGCCTGGCTGGAGGCAATGGTATAATTGACATCATCGGGAATAATCTTTTTCTCTTTCAACTCTTTTGCCCTTCTTTCTACTCGTCTTACGACCTCAACAGTATTAGCATTAGGCTGCTTTAAGAAGCTTAGATAACGCAGGGCACTCCGTTAAAGCGCGTTAGCACCCTTTGCTCTTCGTAAGAATCGAGCACCTCTGCCACATCCTTAACTTTAATAAACCTGCCTTCGCGGTTGGCGATAATAACTTCACCTATTTCCGAAGGGTCTTTAAACTTTGCCAAAAAGCGGACGCTGTATTCTTTCTTAGTATCGGAAATCCTTCCTGCGGGAAATTCAATATTCTCTTGACGTAAGAGGCTTAATATTTTCTCGGTTGAAAGTTCGTATTTCTGGACTTTTTCCTGGTCAAATAAAACCTGAATCTCGCGTACCCTGCTGCCTGAGGTAACTACAGCGCCTAAACCGGGAATACCGAGAAAATAATTACTTAAATCATTCTCTGCCCAATCGCGCAAAGCGCGCTCATCTTTAGTTTGTGAAGAAAGCGCTATATCCAGAATAGGAAGCTGGGAAGGGTCTGCTTTATAAATCTTGAGCTCATCTGCGTCAGGTGGAAGTTGATTTCTTACCAGATCGAGCTTTGCCCGGGTATCGGCAAGCGCCACATCCATATCCTTGCCGTATTCAAAATACACCTCTATGGAGGCATTGCCTTCTATCGCGGAAGAGATAACCTGTATGGCATCTTCGGTTGTGGCTACGCTTGTCTCCACCCGCTTTAATATATTCTCCTCTATTTCTTCCGGGCTTGCCCCTTTCCAGTCAATAATAATGCGTATTAAGGGGTAAGTTATATCAGGAAGCAGGTCTACTGAGAGGGTACGCAAGAAAAAAATACCAAGCACGACGACCGTCAATGTAAAGACAAGAACGCCAACCGGCCTTTTTATGGAGATATCACTTAGGTTCATAACCTTTCCCCGCTATTTTTTCTATTTGGGCTTTGGCAAGGCGCATATCAAGTTTGGCTAAGGCAAAATTTATCTGCGCCTGCGAAAATGCCCTTTGCGCGTCAAGAAGCTCAACGCTGGTTACCAGCGTATCGCGGTAACGGCTCTCAAATAAATCCAGGCTGCGTTTGGCCTGCTCAAAACTGGCCTTGGCGATTTCAAATCGCTTAAAGGCAGACTCATATTCTAAGCGCGCGGATTCTAACTCTAAACCTATCTGCTGACTTAACAAATCCTTATAAGATTGCAGTTCCTCTTTATGCGCTTTTGCCTGCCGGACATCGGCTTTTGTTTTTCCCCAATCCCAGACATTAAAATCAATCGCTACACCGGCAATCCAGTCTGCTTTTCCGTCTTGCGACCAATCGCCCCACTCATAACCATAACTGTATCTGACAGTTAACTGGGGATAAAAACCGCTCTTAGCTATTTTGATTTGCTCGTCAGCTTCTTTCAACTCCTTAGACAGCTTTAAAATCTCAAAGTTATTAGCCGTATCAACCACTATATCTTTTGTGGTAAAAAAATCGTCTTCTAAATCCTGAACTTCTATAGAACCGTTCGAATCCAAGCCCATGGCGTTAAGCAGGGCTTTTTGCGCTACCTTAAGGCCGTTTTGCGCGCTAATCAAATCCTGCCTTACCGCGTTTAACTGCACCTCTAAACGTAAAAGCACCTCTTCTCTGGGAAGTTTTGTCCGCTTATGCAATTCTAAAGCCGTATCGTAAGAAAGCTGAGCATATTTAAGAAGGTCTTCCTTGCTCTTCATTATATCGCGCGCGAAAATAAGTTTCTAGTAGGCGGCTTAACCCCGAACACAACTTCTTCTTTTGCCGTCAGATAACCCTGTTCTGCCGCCTCAATGGCGTAACGCACAGCTTGCTTTTGAGAAGTAATTTTACCGCCTGTAAAAAGCGGCTGAGTAACTACAATATCCGCCTGATAGTCGTCCTGAGAGTTGCCTAAATAGCGTTTTTTTGCCTGGGTAACATAAGACAATCGGTCGTAACTTACCCCGGCATCAACCTGAGAGAGGTAACCCGCGGTAAGCGAGTTGAGTTTTTCCTTCTTTTGTTCAAAGATATAGCGAGAAATCTTTAGCTTTGGGTGATTTTTAATTGCCTCTTGAATGCATTCTTCCAATGAATATACTTTTGGGTTAACTTTTTGTTCTTCTGCTAATACCACTATGCTGAATAATAAAATGAAGGATAAAAAAATAAAGGTAAGGCGTCTATTTTTCTTAACTAAAATTTTCATTTATTTTCTTCTTTTAAAATATAATTCACAGGCACTGTGGGTGATAAAAAGCCGTTAACGATGGGAAGATGGGTACGGGAAGTCTTTTCTAATTCCACAAGACTCGAGTAGACTTTTTTGGCTGATTCCCAGGGAAGAACAAAGGCAAGTTCTGTATCCTGAAACAAGCCATAACGCTTTGCTCCTACGCAAGGCACAGAAAGATTAGGTTTATTAGTTTGGTAGGACGTAACGACACCATAAGAGCAAAGGGCAGAGCTAGTTCCATTTCTAAAGGATAAATCTTCGCCAGTTATAGCGCCATATGCTTCAATTATTACTAATGCCTGTGCGCTATCTACAATTAAAATTATAAAATCTGGCTCAAAATTATCTAAGGAACCAACTAATATCCCTTTGATTTCGCCTAATTTTAACTTTGGCTTTACCGCAATAATTTTGCTGGCTATCTCTTCATTATCGGTAAATTGCATCATATGATGCTTTAAATCTTTCTCATTGGGTGGGCGAAACCCAAAAATCATCTGGGCAGTGAAACAGCCCATATAGTCGCTAGGACAAGAAAGTTGCCATTTACCTTGACTGGCTAATTTTACCATCTGGCAGAAAGTTAATTTTTCGGCGGGTAATTTCCCTTTTGTTAAATCATTGCCGCTTTTATAAAAACTAACTGCTACCGGATAGGACCTTAGACTTAAAATCCTTTTTAGTTCATCGGACATTTTTCTTAAATCTTCCATATGCTACTCCTTTAAGTCTAAATCAGGATTGATTTCTATTAACTTACTTATAATCTCTGAAGAATCAAGATAATTAGAGAAAAAAACAATTTCCTGGTCTTTATTGACGAAGATCAAAGCAGGGTCTCTAAGGTTGGATAACACATTGGCGTAAGAATTAAATACATCAAGCCTATAATCATCGTAATCATTGCCCAAAAGCCACTTTATATCATAGTATTTTGCCCATTCTTTTAGGTCAGTCGTGGGACAGGTGGCTAAGGTAATGCCGATAATTGCTACATCCGCCTCAGCACAATTCTTGTCTTTACAGAATTTTTGGCATACCTTGTTTAATTCCTGAAACTGTTTGTGCGTCTGGGGAGCGATTCTTCCGCCGCAATATATACGAAAGAAATTTAGAATTACAGGCCTGCCTTTAAATTGGCTAAGGCTGAAATATTTATTCCAGGGGTCGCGTAAATTAAAATCCGCTGCCTTATTAGGTTCTGCTTTTAATGGCGCAAGGCAAAGAGAGAATAAACATATATTTAGTAAAATAAAAAAGCAAATAATTTTCTTCATTGCGCTATTTTCCTTGGAAAATCATATTGATCTTCGGGCCGTAAATAACAAATAATATACCGATAATTAGAATGATTATGCCAAAAATCCTGGCTAAATATTCTCCTGCCTTGGTAAATTTCTTGGTTACCTTTGCGCGCATCTGGCCGGAAAGAGCTGCCAGGGGTATGATGGGAATCCCGTGGCCTAAACCGAATATGAACAAAAGTCCGCCGCCCTGCCAGATGTTAATTTGTTGGCTCATAATTAAAAGGGTTACCGGCATAATCAAAGAGGCAGCGCAGGGCGCCCAGCCTAAGGCAAAAAGAATCCCTAAGAGAAATGCGGGAATAATTTTTGAATACCGGTTTAAGTTTAAAACCGAAAAACCCAGCTGTTGAATAAAATTGAAGTTTTTAGGCTTGACTTCATTACCTTTAATAAAGTTACCAATCTTTATTTTCTTATATACATCTAATTGCGCCAAGCCAAACATGACTAAGAGTATGCCGGCAATAATATAAAAAAGATGGGCAAATCTGACAAACTGACCTAATTTAGAAACAAAAATCCCCAAGATAAAGAAGATGAGGCTCATTCCTAGGGTGAATGCGATGCCGATTAAGATACCCTCTTTAAAATTCTTCTCTTCGGCCACGATAAAAGAGAGCGCAGCCACAAGAAGCGCCAAAGAACAGGGAGAGATACTGGTGATTATACCCAAAACAAAAAGTCCTCCTAAGGTCAGATTATCCATAAACGTTCCTTAATTATAAACCTTAGATATCTTTGCGATATATCAGGCGGCAGCCGTTTTCTTTGAGCAACTCTAATACCTCCTCGTAAGACTTCTTCAAATCTTCTTCTTCAAAAGAAACTAATTTAAAGGTCATTATGGAAGGGTATTTTTCCTCCCAGCACCCCTTTAACGTAGAAGCAGATATCTCAATATCCGTAATATCGGATTCTTTATTCTTCAAAGCGCCGAAGAGAATACTTAAAATACCTTTTTCCATGATATGGCCGGTTACTTTAATCTCCATTCCTTTCATA
>JAMWCK010000078.1 GCA_023819625.1 Candidatus Omnitrophota bacterium
AGCTCAGTTGGTAAGAGTGTCACGTTGACATCGTGAAGGTCAGAGGTTCGAGTCCTCTACCGCCCATCTGAATGACCTAAAAGGGGTGTGGGGGAAAAGTTCCCCTCATGTTTTTGGGGTGACCGCGAAGCCGAACTTCCGGGGAAGTGCCATGGAGGGAAACCATATAGGTTTCTCTATCCGCCCCTATAACCGATGAAAAAAATTTGGGCACATAAAGCACGTTCGTTTAAGGAAGTAGAAGAATTTGATAATGAGTATTATCTTCGTAAATCTCCTCAGGAGAGATTAAGCGATATACAATTTTGCCGTGAGATGTATCTAAAGATAAAGAGAAAAACTTATGCGCACAGAAAAAGACTTCGAAGAGTTATTAGGATTGTTAAACAAACATAGGGTCAGATATTGTATAGTAGGGGCCTTTGCCGTTGGCTTTTATGGATACCCTCGATACACTAAAGACATAGATATTTTTGTTGAACCTACCCTAAGAAATGGTCGAAGGATTATTGATGCACTCGCTGAATTTGGATTTAAAAGTCTGAATTTATCGGCGCAGGATTTTTCTCAGAAGGGCAAAATAATTCAGTTGGGATATGAGCCTATTCGTGTAGATTTAGTGACTTCAATAAAAGGATGCGATTTCAATCGGGCCTGGGAAGGTAAGACCATAGGTAATTATGGTAAACATAAGGTTTTCTTTATTGGATTAGAGGAGCTAATTAAGAATAAAAAAATAGTAAATCGAAAGCAGGACCGCATTGATTTGGAGTTATTGCAACAAAGACTAAATAAAACTAAAAAATAAACTATGGATCTAAATACCCTAAGACACTCCTGTGCACATATAATGGCCCAGGCCGTAAAAGAACTTTGGCCGGAGGTAAAATTAGGCATTGGACCAGCGATTGAAGACGGCTTTTATTATGACTTTGAGAAAAAAGAGCCATTTACTGATGAGGACCTAGTGAAAATAGAAGAGAAGATGCACCAGATTATTAAAAAAGATGAGCCATTTATCCGCGAAGAGCTCTGTAAAAAAGAGGCACTTAATCTTTTTAAGAAATTAAAGGAAGACTATAAACTGGCTTTGATTAATGAGATTCCCGAAGATAAGGTTTCTATCTATAAAACGGGTGAAAGTTTTGTTGACTTGTGTCGTGGTCCGCATTTGAAATCCACGGGTGAAATTAAGGCCTTTAAGTTATTATCCGTAGCCGGCGCCTACTGGCATGGGATTGAGACGAATCCGATGCTGCAGCGGATTTATGGCACCTGCTTTTTCACCCAAAAAGAACTGAATGATTACTTAGAGAATTTAGAGGAGGCAAAGCTGCGCGACCATAGAAAATTAGGTCCAGACTTAGAACTCTTTGATATCTACCACCAGGAGGCAGGGGCGGGGTTAGTTTTTTATCATCCCAAAGGAGCGATTTTGCGCACAATTATCGAAGATTATCTAAAAAAAGAACACACAAAAAGAGGTTATGAAATTGTAATCACTCCCCATATTATGCAGGCAGGCTTGTGGCAGACCTCCGGGCATTTAGAGTATTATAAAGAGAATATGTACACCTTTAAAATTGAAAACAAGGAGTTTGTGCTCAAGCCCATGAATTGTCCGGGGCATATTTTAATTTATAAATCCAAGACGCGCAGTTACCGCGACTTGCCTCTTCGGTTCTTTGAATTAGGCACAGTCTATCGCCATGAAAAGGCTGGGGTTTTACATGGGCTAATGCGTCTGCGCGGTTTTACCCAGGATGATGCACACATCTTTTGCCTACCTGAACAATTAAAATCCGAAATCAAAGCCATCATTGATTTTGTATTTGACACGATGAAGGTTTTTGGGTTTAATGATGTAGGCATAGAATTAAGCACGCGCCCAGAAAAATATATTGGCACGCAAGAGGACTGGCAGAAGTCCACCCAGGCATTAGCCGATGCCTTAAGGGAAAGGGGATTAACTTATGAGATTAATGTGGGAGAGGGTGCCTTTTATGGACCAAAGATTGATATTAAACTCAAGGATGCCTTAAAGAGAAAGTGGCAGTGTGCGACGATTCAGTGTGATTTTGCCCTACCCAAAAGATTTAGGCTTAGCTATGTTGATGACAAAGGTAAAGAAAGAGAACCGGTAATGCTACATCGGGTTTTATTGGGCAGTTTAGAGCGCTTTATCGCTGTGTTGGTTGAGCATTACAAGGGTGATTTTCCTTTCTGGCTTGCACCGGTACAGGTTGAGATTATTCCGCTTAAGGAACCACAGATAGAATATGCCTCCCAGCTGCGGCAGGCATTAGAAGAGAATGGGGTTCGGGTAAAAATTGACTTAAGTACTGAAACCTTGAATAAAAGAATCCGCAATGCAGAAATAAACAAGGTGCCTTATTGTCTGGTGGTTGGCGAACGTGAGGCCCGTGAGGGTACGGTCTGCGTAAGAAAACATAGAGAAGGCGATAAAGGAAGTCAAAAATTGCCGGAGTTTATTGAACAGATAAAAGAAAAGATAACGAAAAGGGTTGCCTGAGGTTATAAACGGCTAATAATGGTTTCATAAAAAATAACCTTAAGGTGACCTTTTAATCAAAGGAGGTGGTAGAGATCAAAAAGTTTATTCGCATTAACGAAAAAATTCGTGTGCCGCAGGTGCGGTTGATCGGTCCGCAGGGAAATCAACTTGGTATAGTGCCCATAGAAAAGGCACGGGAGATAGCCGACGAGTATGAATTGGACTTGGTGGAGGTAGCTCCCCAGGCCTCGCCGCCCGTCTGTCGTATTATTGATTTCAGTAAGTTTAAATACGACCAGGAAAAAAAGGAACGCGAAGCAAAAAAGCACCATCACCAAGGTAAATTAAAAGAGATTCGCCTCAAGCCGAACATTAATGACCATGATTACGCCATAAAATTAAAACAGGTGATGGGCTTCTTGGAAAAGAAGGATAGGGTGAAGATTAATCTTTTCTTTCGTGGTCGGCAGTTGGAACATCTAGATTTAGGAAGAAAGATTGTGGATAGATTAATTGTGGATACGCAGCAAAAGGCCCGGATAGAGAAGGGGCCAAGTTTGGAAGGGAAGGTTATTTCTTTAGTGCTCGCTTCTAAATAGGCGCGAGGTAACCGCTGTAGATTTGTAACTTCCAAGGTGGCTTAATAGGGGTGAAGAGAAATGGCAAAATTAAAGACAAGAAAAGGCGTGGCAAAAAGATTTAGGTTAACGAAAAAGGGTAAGATTAAATACCCAGCGTGCGGTAAGAGCCACCTTTTATCGGGCAAGGAGCCGGAAAGATTGCGACGTTTAAGAAGAAAAAAACTCATCATAAATTCTAAACACAAAAAATACTTAAAAAGGATGTTGCCCTATGGCTAAGGTTAAACACAGTGTAGCAACACACAAAAGAAAAAAAAAGACACTAAAACAGGCAAAGGGCTTCTGGGGTGATAGGAGTAAACAATACCAGCAGGCGCGCCGGGCACTAATGCATGCTTTGGTTTATGCCTACCGCGACCGGCGCAATAAAAAAAGAGAATTCCGCCACCTCTGGATTAGCCGTATTAATGCCGCCTGTCGGACTTGCGGGATTACTTATTCTCGTTTCATCAATGGCTTAAAAAAGGCCAAGGTTGGCCTGGACAGAAAAATCTTGGCGGATTTAGCGCTAAAGGATAATCAGGCTTTTAGGAAGCTAGTAGAGATAGCAAAAAGTTCATGATAACATTTTTAACGTTATTACGTTATAATAGCCTCTGAAGGGTAATAACGAAAGGATTATTTATGTACGTCATAATTGTGGGTTGTGGCCGCGTTGGCTCAGAGCTTGCAAAGCTCTTAGCCCAGGAAGGACATAATGTGGTAATTATTGACAAGACCGCCCTTTCTTTTGAGCGCTTAGGCGCGAGTTTTAATGGGCTAACTCTAGTGGGGAATGGTTTTGACTTAAATTTATTAAGACAGGCAGGTATTGAGAAGGCAGATGCCTTTTGTGCGGTTACCAATGGCGACAATACCAATTTAATTTCCGCCCAGGTGGCCAAGAAGGTTTTTAAGGTACCGAAGGTAATTGCCCGTGTGTATGACCCACAGCGTGCACATATCTATGCGGCCTTGGGGTTAGATATTATCAGCGGAACAATTCTTTTTGCCTCAATGATTAGAGATAAAATTATTGAAAGCCGCTTCTCCAGTTATCTTATCGAAACTAAAGAGTTAGGGGTTATTGAGATCGAGGTGAAAGATAATCTGGTCGGCAAAACCATTCAAGAGATTAATCTTCCGGGTGAATTTCTCGTAGTTGCCATCCGCAGGATGGCAGGTGTATTTATCCCCCAGGCAGATACCCTCTTAAAAGAAAAGGATATCCTAATGGCGGTGGTAAAAGTTGCGGTCCTAAATAAGATAAAGGACAAATTTGAAATATAATTCATTATAGCATCATACGCAATAACGAATGGAGTTGGTATGTATATCCTAATTGTTGGTGCAGGAAAGGTAGGGTATTTTTTAGCCCGGCAGCTTGTAGCAAGTCAGCATACGATAAGTATTGTGGAAAAAGACCGTGGCCTTTGTGAAGAATTGGCAAAGGAATTAGAGGTATTAGTGATTAATGGTGATGGTTGCGACCCGAAGATTTTAGAAGAGGCAGGCATTGAACGCGCCGATGTAGTGGCTGCAGTTACCGGAGACGATGAAGATAATTTAATTATCTGCCAATTGGCAAAAGAGAAATTTAATGTGCGTCGCGCCGTCGGAAGGGTAAACAATCCGGATAACGAACATACCTTTGCAGAATTAGGTGTTGATGTGCCCGTGGACTCTACCAAAATTATTGCCAAGATTATTGAAGAAGAGGTCTCTTTTTCGGACTTTGTTTCACTATTGAGTTTTAAGCGGGGTAAATTAGCGATTGTACGCGTGGATCTACCTAAAGATTCACCGGTGATTAATAAGCAACTCAAAGATATCCAGTTGCCCGCAGATTCGGTATTAGTTTCTATTTTAAGGCAGGAGGAAGTAATTGTGCCTAAAGGCGAGACTGTGCTTAAGGCAGGAGATGACATTATTGCCCTAACCTTAGTCGGTAATGAACCACAGCTTTTAAGTATCCTGGTAGGTAAATTATGAAGATAAAAGTTCTGTTTAATGCCATCTTCGGTATCGCCACCGAAGTTTTCTATGCCTTGGCGATTATTGGTCTAGCCTTTATGATTTCTTTTTTAATTCTTCCTTAAATGATTCTTAAACCCGCTTTAGAAGATATTAAGGTTGTAGGTTATTATCTAGGCAGGATAATGCTGGGTTTGGGCCTTGTGATGCTTATTCCTTTAGCTCTGGGTCTAGTGGCGAAAGAGATTAATCCTGTCTTAGATTTCCTCATCACTTTAGAAATTGCCCTGATTTTTGGTTTGATTTTAACCGAACTTTGTTATACGCAAAGCGATTTAAGCTGGATGCAGGGGATGCTGGTAGTAAGTCTGGCCTGGCTTATGGCAATGTGGTTAGGGGCAATACCTTTATATCTAAGCGGGCACTGGAGGTCTTATTTAGATGCCTGTTTTGATGCAATGTCTGGCTTCGCCACTACGGGATTGACATTGGTCCAGGACCTGGATCATCTTTCTTTGACACACAATCTCTGGCGTCATCTCATGATGTTTATCGGGGGTCAGGGAGTTATTGTGGTTGCCTTGTCTTTTTTTGTCAAGGGTACATCTGGGGCCTTTAAGATGTATGTGGGCGAAGGGCGCGAGGAAAAAATTTTGCCTAATGTCGTCCAAACCGCCCGCTTCATCTGGCTAGTAAGCATTATTTATTTAATTTTAGGCACACTCTCTTTGGGGCTAACCGGTCTTTTTATAGGAATGAGACCGCAAAACGCCTTTTTTCATGCTGTCTGTATTTTTATGGCTGCCTTTGATACCGGGGGTTTCAGCCC
>JAMWCK010000079.1 GCA_023819625.1 Candidatus Omnitrophota bacterium
ACCACGTCGGGTGGTGGTCTGGGTCAAATAAAGTATGCCTTCGGAAAGCGTAGTCTTCCCTGCCTGGGCATGACCTAAAAGAATAAAATTGCGTTTGTTCTCAACACCCATTTTATTTTTTAGATTGTTTATTTTAAGAAGTAGTATTATATAACAATAATTTTAGGGGGTCAAGGAAAAAGGCCAGTTTAATTTATTCTAGATAAGTATAGATCTTTCCCCTGTAATTGCGCAAGACATATTTTCCTTTTGCCTGGGAGAGAACGTAGTTTGGACCCACAGGAATCTTTCCGCCACCGCCAGGAGCATCGATCACATAAACCGGCACCGCATAACCGCTGGTGTGTCCGCGTAGTTTCTCCATAATATTAATTCCCACCGCCACCGGCGTGCGGAAATGCTGGGTTCCTCTGACAGGGTCACACTGATAGATATAATAAGGCCGTACGCGAATTTTTAAGAGTTCATGCATCAATTTTTTCATAATATAAGGTCGGTCATTAATGCCTCTTAAAAGAACAGTCTGGCTACCTAAAGGAATACCGCTATCAGCAAGCATATCGCAGGCGATTTTACAGCGTTTGGTAATCTCTTTGGGATGGTTAAAATGAATGCTTACCCAAAGGGGCGAATATTTTTTAAGCATCGTAACTAACTTCTGCGTAATCCGCTGGGGAAGAGTAACCGGAACGCGCGTGCCGATTCTTAAAAATTCTACATGGGAAATAGCGCGAATCTTCTGTAATAAATTTTCAATCTCCTCATCCTCTAAGATAAACGGATCCCCTCCGGAGATTAAGACATCCCTGATTTTTCTGTTTTGTTTTATATATTCAATTGCCGCATCAAATCGGGAAGGTGAATTTGATTCCTTGCGGTCACCCACAAGTCTGCGCCGGGTGCAATGCCGACAATACATCGCACAGGCCTCTGTTGCCAACAATAAAACCCGATCCGGATAGCGGTGCACTAAATACGCAGCAGGGGTATCCCTGTCTTCTGCCAGAGGGTCAATCATTTCGTGGGCAGAAACAATGGACTCCTGTGCTACGGGTATCGCCTGGCGCCTTAAAGGACAATTTGCATCTTCCGGGTCAATTAAAGTTAGCCAGTAAGGCGTAATGGCCATTGACAATCTTCCGTTTGCCTTTTTAATTCCCTCTTCTTCATCAGGGGTTAATTTTACTACCTGGGCTAATTCTTCTTTGCTCGTAATCCGGTGCCTTAACTGCCAGTGCCAATCCTCCCAATCTAAGGGATTAACATCCTTATACAAACTAATCTGTTGATAATCCTGCGGTCGCCGGAGGCGAGAAATAACAATTGTCTGCGCGGACAACTTCTGATTCTCAGTTAGAACGGATGGATTCAAGAAAACGCCTCCTTCTTAAAAGGGCATTCATTAATATGGTTTCAATCAGATCTTCATATTTCATCCCTGCGGCATAGGCCATAAGGGGAAAATTCGAATCCTTAGGATTAAGCCCGGGTAAGGGATTTATCTCTAAGACATAAGGGGTATTATCATGACTTAAGCGAATATCCGTACGCGAGATATCAGAACAACCTATAGCACGGTGCGTTCTTAAGGCAACGTCTTTTACTGCCTCTTCTGTCTTTTTATCCAGGCGTGCCGGACAATGAAAAATTGGTACCAGTCCCAATTCACGATTGCCTTGATACTCCTTCATTCTCCAGGTATAAAAGTATTCTCCGCTTTGCTGGCAATTTGAAAAATCTATCTCTAAGATGGGTAAAACTGTAGGGGTTGCGTTTTCTAATATTCCCACGGTTAATTCTTTACCCTCTATAAATTCCTCAACCAAGGCCTCCTGTTGATATAGACTAATGATTTCTCTTATTTTTTTAAAGAGATCTTTTTCTGAATTTACCACGCTAAAAACGCTAATACCTTTGGCAGAACCTTCGCGGTTAGGTTTTACAATCAAAGGAAATCTTAAATTCCTATTCAATCTTTCTGTACCTTTAGAAAAAAGCTGAAAGCGTGGAGTAGGGATATTTTCTGCTCTAAGAATTTTTTTGGTGAGTGCCTTGTTTAAGGCAATGGCAAGAGAAAGACTATCTGAGCCGGTATAGGGAATATTTAAGTAATCCAAAATAGCGGGAACTTCGGACTCGCGAAATTTACCCGGCCTTCCCTCAGCAATGTTAAAGACGAAATCCGGATGATTTTTTTTAAAGTAAGCAATTAAATCTGTCTCCACTGCATCAATAGTCTCTACTTGATGGCCTTTTGATTGAAGGGCAAAGACGATTGCCGCAATGGTTTCCTTAGAATCATATTCGGAAAAATAATCCGGAGGCTTAGTCTTATCTTCTTTCTTTAGGTTATATGTAAGAACAATCTGCATTTAATTTATAAGGTTATAGCGCTTAAGGGCGCTGTTTAATATTCTGCCGATAATTTGCGTGTAGGTAAGACCAATCTCTCTTGCCACCAAAGGAAATATGTCTTCGGTAGATAGGCAGGGCAAGGGATTTATCTCCAGGACAAAAGGATTCCCTTCTTTGTCTATGCGGATATCTACTCTGCCAAAATCTCTACACTCTACTGCCTGATAAGCCGCAAGGGCGATCTCTGAAATTCTCTTTTTTAAGTCTTCATCTATCTTTGCCGGACAGAGATATTGCAGCTTATCTGATGAGATATGCCCAAAGGTATAGAATTTCTTATCAAGCTCAATCTCTCCATCAATCTGTATCTGCACAACGGGCAGAACTTCTGGAGGGTCATTGCCGATTATTGCCACAGTAAATTCGTTTCCGGAAATAAACTCTTCTATCAATGCGGGCTGTTTATAATTACCAATAATATACTCTATTTGTCTTTTTAACTCTGCTTCATTTTCTACGCGGGAATTATCCGTCAGGCCCTTAGATGACCCCTCAAAACGCGGCTTGACAATCATGGGGAATTCCATGTGATCCAGAATAATCGGACTATTTGGGTCTTTTACTTCAAAGTATTTTGGCGTGGGAATGCCTTCGGCAATAAAAATCTTCTTGGCAATGATCTTATCTAAGGTAATTCCTAAAGTAAGTGCATCTGCACCCACAAAAGGAATATTTGCCATCTCCAATAACATTGGAACTTGTGACTCACGATTTCTTCCCGTACGCCCTTCGGAGATATTAAAGACTATATCTACACCCAGATTATCAATCTGCTCTAAAAGAGATATCACATTACCGATTCTCTTTACCTGGAAGCCCTCTGCAGTGATAGCCGAGGCAATCATCTCGATGGTAGAGGGATGGTCAAATTCGGCATTGGCATCAGGAGGATCGCCTTCTCTAAACTGATAATCTGTCTTTAAGTCATAAGTTAAACCCACAATTTTCATCGGCGTATAAATATAAAAAATAAGGGCTCTTATTTTTTAGAGCCCTTAAACCTTTAATCTATTTTTCCAATTGTCTTACTTAACCTCCTAAATTTTTACCCCTAAGTTTACTATTTTTTATCACAATAAATTATTTTTGTCAAGTCTTTTTGAATTTCACCTCACCCCAGGTAATTAGATTATTTTTTAAGATAATCACCACACCCAACACACCTTTGATTGAACGCGCAAAATTCAATGCCGCTTCTAAACTTTCTTTAGAGGTAACCCGATTGCAGGTTGCAGTGGCTACAGCATCAGCCAAGGCCGTATCCTTAGAAAGAACCACAACGCTATCCGCACAGCCAAAGCTCAAGGAGTGTCCAACTCTGCCAGAGGATGTGCAGATACCCAAGGGGGTGAGTTTTGGTTTTATTTCTAGACACAAACCCCGCCATAATCTTCTTTTTCCCGTATAAATTCCCACCCGACGAATTTTTCGGCTTGCCAAAAATATATCACCACCATTTTCCACAATCACTTCTTTAAATCCCATTTTTAATAAATCCTTACCTAAAAATTCAGCAATCGCCCCGGCAACGGCAGCCATCGGACCAACAGAGGTACATCTCGATGCCTCACCCATTTTTTTTACAATCGCAGGGGCATCCAGTTCTATGGGAATTGGCTTTAGTGCGGTCAAAAATCTTTTGTCTCTGGTGATATATCTTTCAATATCAAAGCGATAACTCTGGATTCTTTCTCTCACAAAATCTCCATCTATGGGTTTATCAGTAGAAATCTGTAAGTCTGTTTCCTTGCTTACCACATGGGCTACATATAAATCAACCTGCCTTATCCAATCCCGATAAAATCTTCTCTTATATTTGAGGGTTTTCATCTAACAAATTCGCGGTAAGGGTTCGCTGGTAAGCATATCAACGATACGCGCCGTGCCAATAGTGGTATTTAAGACTACCTTTCCTTTTAATTCCCGCCTCACCTCACCGATTATGCAGGCGTTACGGCCCAAGGGGTGTCTATTTAATAAACCCAAAACTTCTCGCGTAGCAGTGGGCTCAACTACTAATACGGCAACACCTTCACAGGCCACATATAAGGGGTCTATACCTAATAACTCCGCTGCTGCCCTTACCTTAGCGGAAATAGGAATATGCCTTTCTTCGATGGTTATTCCTAAATTTGTTCCTTCCGCAATCTCATTTAAAGTGGTGGCAAGGCCCCCACGTGTTGGGTCACGCATAAATTTTATTGCCTGTGTTTTTTTTAGCACAGGTAAAATTAAATCCTTGAGACTTGCGCAATCGCTTTTTATCCTAAAATCCAAATCAAGATTTCTTCTTTTGCTTAAAACCGCCATCCCGTGTTGCGCAATATTTCCCGTGACCATGATTTTGTCGTTGGGCTCTATATTTTTTAAAGATAATTTTATATTTCTTAAAATTCTTCCTATCCCCGAGGTATTAATAAATATCTTATCTACTGCACCTTTCTCCACCACTTTAATATCTCCAGTAACAAAATATACACCTACTTTCTTAGCATTTAAGGAAAGGGAATCCACAATTTCTTCTAAGAGGGTATAATCCAGACCTTCTTCAATAATAAGTGCCAAAGAAAGATACTCAGGCACAGCGCCAAGCATCACTAAATCATTGACCGTTCCACAGACCGCAAGTTTTGCAATATCACCACCCGCAAATTTTATCGGACTAACCACAAAGGAATCGGTAGTAAAAGCTATCCTTTGTTTATAATTTATCGATGCGCTGTCAGGAAGGTCCTTAAGAAAGGGGTTGTTTAATTTCTTAAGAAATAATTCTTTGATAAGCTCATGCATTAATCTGCCGCCACTTCCATGACCAAGGAGGATGGTTTTTTTTGTCATCATCATATTTTTATCCCTAAGTTTAAAAGATCTTTTTTAAGCCCGGCGATATCTCTAAAGATAAAGGCCTGAATTCCTATCTGCCTTGCCTTCTCTACTAACTCTGGTCGATCATCAACATAAAAAGCCTCTTTACTAGATACCCCAAGAATTTCTAGTGTTTTTTTATAGATTAACGAAGAAGGCTTTCTTGCGCCTAACGCAAAAGAGGCAAACACCTTATGGAAGGCATCAAATACCGGAAATGTTTTTTTTAAATAATCAAAGTGTAAAACGTTAATATTGGATAAAATGGCAGTGGAATAGTCTTTTTTTAAAATTTTTGCCAGCGCATATACTGCCCGATTTTTTTCACTTAAAAAGAAAATTTCATTCCAGATGGGAAGAAATTTTTGATAATCTAATTTTAGGTTTAAACACTTTTTTACTTCTTCAAAAAAATCTTCTGGGGAAATTTTCCCTTCTTCAAAAACTTCTGTTAAATGAGAATCAAAAAAAAGTTCAAAAATTTCTTTTTCGTCCCTATCGCTAAAAGGAGAGATTCTTTTAGCTGCAATGTAATGGTTAAAATCCACAAGCACATTACCTAAATCAAAAATAA
>JAMWCK010000080.1 GCA_023819625.1 Candidatus Omnitrophota bacterium
GTGGAATTATGGAGCACATTGAGGAAGCAGGGATTCATTCGGGAGATTCAGCCATGGCTATTCCTCCTTACAGTTTGTCCCAGAATATCTTAGAGAAGATCCGGCAGGCCACTTATAAAATGGCACAAGAATTAAATATCATCGGCTTAATGAATGTGCAATATGCGATAAAGGATGAGTTGGTTTATGTTTTAGAAGTAAATCCGCGTGCCTCAAGGACCATTCCTTTTGTTTCCAAAGCGATAGGTGTACCTTTAGCCAAGTTAGCTACCAAGGTAATGCTGGGTAAGAAACTAAAAGACTTAGGCTTTAACAGAGAGATTATCCCTAAGCATGTGGCAGTAAAAGAAGCGGTATTTCCCTTTAATCGTTTTCCTGGCGTAGATATAATTTTGGGTCCGGAGATGAAATCTACGGGCGAGGTAATGGGTATTGATGTTAATTTTAGCCAGGCCTACATCAAAAGTCAGCTTGCCGCCGGACAAAAACTACCCAAAAGAGGCAATGTCTTTATCTCGGTAAGGGATAAGGACAAACGTCAGGTCGTCTTTATTGCTAAGAAATTAGAAGATTTGGGATTTCATCTTTATGCTACAGCCGGAACAGCGACGGTCTTAAAAAAGAACGGAATTCAGGTAAAGGTTCTGCCAAAGATTGCTGAAGGTAGGCCTAATATCTTAGACTTAATGAAAGATGGGAAAATCCAGTTAATAATTAATACGCCTTCGGGAAGGATTCCGCGGGAGGATGAAGTCAAAATTCGCTCACAGGTAATTTTGTATAATATTCCTTATACTACGACTATCTCTGGCGCCCAGGCCACAGTCAACGGTATTGAGACACTCATAAAGAAGGATTTAGAGGTAAAGTCATTACAGCGATACCATCGCTCAAGCAAAAATGCAAAAAATAAATATTAGGACAACAAGAAGAATAGAGTTAGTGGATATTACCGATGCGGTTCAGGAGGTAGTCTCAAAAACTAAAGTCAAGGATGGCATCTGTTTTATCTTTTCTCCCCACACTACTGCCGGCTTGACTATTAATGAAAATGCTGATCCTTCAGTAAGACGCGATATCATCAATACCTTAAGTAAACTTATACCCGAAGGCACAGATTATATACATACTGAAGGAAATGCCGATAGTCATATCAAGTCTTCCCTATTTGGTTCATCGCTGGTAATTTTTATTGAAGAGGGAACGCTTAAGCTGGGCACCTGGCAGGGAATATATTTCTGTGAGGCAGATGGCCCACGTTTACGGGAGGTTTGGATTAAGATAGTAGAGAGTAGTGGAGGGTGAAGGAGGAATAAGATGCCGGAAATTTTTTGGAGGTCTCACCTCCGAATATATTCAAAACAAAGGAGTTGAGATGCCAGAATTACCCGAAGTTGAGACGATAAAAAGGGAATTAGAAAAGGTGGTTTTGGGTAAAAAAATTATTGATGTTATTATCAATCATCCCAAGGTAATCAAAGAGCCAAAACCAAAGGATTTTGTTGGGGCCTTAGAAGGAATAACTATTAAGGCAGTGATAAGACGGGGAAAACTTTTGATTTTAGAATTATCTTCAGGGAAGGCATTATGTATCCATCTAAAATTAACCGGGCAACTTATCTATCCCGGTGATGCTAAGAGTAGTCGGGTGAGTTTTAAGTTATCCGATGGAAAATTCTTAGACTTTCGTGACTTGCGAGTCTTAGGAGAACTGCGACTGATTAGTGATTGGCGGTCCTTAAAATTTGTTAAGGAGTTAGGCCCGGAGATTTTTGCCTTAACCTTAGAGGAATTTAAGAAAAAACTCGAAGGCAAAAAGACAAAGATAAAAATCCTTTTAATGGACCAGAAGTTTATTTCTGGCCTCGGAAATCTCTATGCGGCTGAAGCGCTCTTTCGCGCTCGGATTCATCCGGAAAGGCCTGCCTTTTCTTTGTCTGAAAAAGAAAAGGAAAAACTTTTTAAGGAAATAAAGGATACGCTTTTAGAGGCAATCCAACACAAGGGTTCTTCGGTTGATGCGTATCGGCAACTCTCAGGTGAACCTGGAGATTATGTTAGATATCATAAGGTCTATGACCGTCAAGGCAAACCTTGTCTAGTTTGTAAAACACCCATTAAACGCATTGACTTAGGCGGAAGAGGCACATATTTTTGTCCGCAATGCCAGAAATAAGCGAAATCTAGATGCCAATTATTCAGACAAAGACAAGAATCATTTCTCATATAAGAATTAAGGATAAATATTTTAGGTTAACCCTTAAGGCAGCAAAAATTGCTAAGGTCGCAAAGCCTGGGCAATTCTTAAATATTAAAATAACGGATAACTATGCGCCCCTTTTAAGAAGGCCATTTAGTATTCATGGAATAGAAAACAGAAACATTGAGATTCTCTACGAAGTGGTTGGCCAAGGAACGCAAATTTTGTCGCAAAGAAAGCCCGGAGAATATCTGGATATCATTGGTCCATTAGGCAATGGCTTTAGTTACCACTCATTTTTAGGTGATTATCGCTTGCCAATTTTGGTTGCCGGAGGAATAGGGGTAGCACCCTTATTATTTTTAGCCAAAAGAATAATTTCTGATTATCCAAAAATTTATCCTTTGGTATTAATCGGCGGCCAGACAGAAAAGGAGGTTCTTTGCAGTAAGGATTTTCGTCGCTTTGGCTGTAAAGTGAATATTGCCACAGACGATGGAAGTTGTGGTTTTAGAGGCAAAGTCACGGATTTACTGAGGCATTTACTATTGACTATTGACTATCGACTCTCGACTATTTATGCCTGCGGTCCGCAACTGATGTTAAAGGAGATTAGTTATCTTTCTAAAGAATACAACATTCCCGCAGAGATCTCATTAGATGAACATATGGCCTGTGGCGTTGGCGCTTGTTTGGGTTGTGTGGTGAAGACCAAAGAAGGTTATAAGCAGGTCTGTAAAGATGGGCCAGTATTTGCGGCCAAGGAGGTATTATGGTAAATCCTTTTATTTCTATAATCATTCCGGTAAAAAATTTTGCGCGCACAATTGAGAAGACCTTTGAGTATTTATTGAATGTAGATTATCCACACAGCTTATGGGAATGGGTGATTGCGGATGGAGGTTCAACGGATAGTACCATTGAGATTATTAAGACCTGGCAAAAGAAATATCCCTTTATTAAGTTAGTGGAAATTCCCAATTGTCCTTCTCCGGGCTTTGCGCGTAATAAGGCCTTACAGATAGCCAAAGGAGAATTTTTATTCTTTACTGATGCGGACTGCGCTCCTTGTTGTGACTGGATTAACGAGATGTTAAGACATTTCATTCGGGATCCGCAGATTGCCGCGGTAGGAGGTGAGGTTTACACCTTAAAAGTTGATCCAAACAATCTGGTGGAGGCCTGGTGTCAGCATTTTAGATTTAATATGGTTTCCCCGCGCTATGGGTTTATCAAGGAAGGTTATTATCCGGAATTTCCTTTAAATCCCCGACCCAGCGATATTGCCGGACATAAGGGATATTTTTTTGGCACCTGTAATGTTGCCTATCGGAAGCAATTTTTAGATGAGCGTGGCTTAAAATTTTGGGAACTTCCCACGGGTGAAGATATGAATTTAAGTTATGAATGTCGCCGGCAGGGAGGGAGGTTTTATTTCGCCCCCAAGGCCAAGGTCAACCATATGCATCGGGCAGACCTAAAATCCTTAAGAAAGGTCTGGGTAACCTATGGTCAGGCACACCTGCCCTTGCTTGAGAAATACGTAAAAAATAGAGGTATTGAGATAATCTTACAGTTCCTTAAGAAAAAACCCTCTTTTATAATCCCCTTTCCTTTGCGGGGATTTATCTATATCGGAGATTTTCACCTAATGCATTTATTCGGTCTATCTTTTACTCTTGGGATTTTATTCAGTTTTATCTGGTCAAATTTATTTTGGAAAATTTTTAGTTTCGCATCTTTGTTTTTAGGTCTTTATTTTTTATTTCAATATGTTAAATGGAACTTTGGTATGGAGCCAAGGTCCAAATTCTTTACCTGGTGCAAGATGAAGTATCTTACGAATTTAAGTTTTATCCAGGGCGGCTTAAAGGACTTTAAGAAATATAAAATCTTATGTATTGAACCCAGTTTCTAACCCCGGGGGTTGGAATTGGTTGAAAGATAAAATGTTAGGATAAAAATTATGCCTCAAAGAAGTGTAGAATTAAGGGAAGGAGAAATTTATCACGTTTTTAATAGAAGCATAGCTGAGTTTAAAATATTTAACACTGAGGAGTGCTTTTCTAGAATCATAAATGTAATTCGCTATTATCAGTTTACAAATCCAGTTTGTAGTTTTTCCAATTTTATTAAAATGAGGCCAAATGGTTCAAAGCCAGGCAATATCAATATCAATGATAAACGGGTTGAAATAATTGCTTACTGTATTATGCCTACGCATTTACATTTAATTTTAAAACAATTGAAAAATAACGGAATTTCTGTTTTTATGGGCAATATATTAAATAGTTATTCGCGCTATTTTAATCTTAAGCATAAACGAAAAGGACCGTTATGGGAGGGGAGGTTTAAGAATATCTTGGTTAAGAACGATGAACAACTACTTCATCTTACAAGGTACATACACCTAAACCCTGTTACCGCTTCTCTGGTAAGTAATCCTGAAGATTGGAATGCCTCTTCCTACAGAGAATATTTACAACAAGTTCAAGCGGTAGAGAAAATATGTAAATACGATGATATTTTAGAAATCGATCCCGTTTCCTATAAAAAATTTGTTGAAGATAGAATCTCTTACCAGAGGGATTTGGCAAAGATAAAAAATTTAATTTTTGAATAAAATAAACCTTTCCAACCCCGGGGGTTGGAAGTGGTTGAAAAGGAGTAGGTTATGACAGAATTATTATATGTGATTTTAGGTTTAGTAGCGGGAATCTTTGGGGGGATGTTTGGGATTGGTGGAGGAACAATTTTGATTCCTGCCCTAGTGTATCTATTTGGCCTTACCCAACATCAGGCCCAGGGCACGACTTTAGCCGTCATGGTTCCACCCATCGGGTTGTTGGCGGCACTGCGTTATTATTATAGCGGCAATGTTAAATTAGGGATGGCGGGGTTTATCTGTTTAGGGTTTTTTCTTGGCGGACTAATTGGCGCAAATTTCGTGCAGGGGTTTCCCGAGCCGTTATTAAAAAGATTATTCGGGATATTCTTATTGGTTATTTCTTTAAAGATGATTTTGGCAAGATAGTATGTCGGTTAATCTTTCGGTTAAGATTGGTAAATTAAAATTAAAAAATCCGGTAATGGTTGCCTCCGGCACTTTTGGTTATGCTGAGGAATTTAAGGATTTTTTGGATTTAAGAAAATTGGGCGCGATTGTAACTAAGACCATTACCTTAAGGCCTCATTTGGGCAATCCTTTACCCCGTACCTGTGAGACACCATCCGGCCTACTTAATTCTATTGGCTTGGAAAATCCAGGGATAGAAATTTTTATTAAAGAGAAATTACCCTTCTTAAAAAAAATAGGTGTACCGATAATCATTAGTATTGCCGCAGAGAATGGACAGGATGAATTTATAGAATTGGCGCGTCGGCTTGATAAAATAAAAGAGATTGCGGGAATAGAATTAAATATCTCCTGTCCGAATATAAAATTATCAAGATTAATTGCTCAAGATGCAAAAGCTACTTATAGTTTGGTCAGTAAAGTCCGCAAAATTACAAGAAAGACTTTGATTACTAAACTTTCGCCAAATGTTACGGATATTACCGAGATTGCTCAGGCAGCCA
>JAMWCK010000081.1 GCA_023819625.1 Candidatus Omnitrophota bacterium
AAGGCAGGCAGGCAGAGCTGCAGGGATTTCCCTTAAAGATTTCCGAGATGCTGGCAATACTGCCTGGCGTAAAATACATTGAGCGCGTATCTTTACATGCGCCTGAGGAGGTAATAAAAGCAAAAAGGGCCATAAGACAGGCATTTCAGAATCAGATTGAAGGACGAGGTTTTTCTCTGGTAGAAATATTATCTCCCTGCCCAACCTATTGGGATAAGTCTCCTAAACAAGCCTTGGACTGGATAAAAGAAAATATGATAAAAGAGTTTCCATTAGGAAGGATTAAGTAAATTAGTTATTGCTTAAGACATAAAAACAAAGATGATTGAGAAGATAATCATTGCCGGCGCAGGCGGACAGGGCGTAATGCTTCTGGGTAAGATTCTGGCGCAGGCCGGATTAAAAGAAAAAAGATTCGTGAGTTGGCTTCCTGCCTACGGGGCAGAGGTGCGCGGAGGAACTGCTTATTGTATGGTGATTATCTCAGATAGAGAAATCGGCTCCCCTTACATTGAGAAAGCAGATATTTTAATTATTATGAATGCCCTTTCTTTAGAAAAATTTAAAGAAAGAATTAAGCCTCAAGGTTTATTGGTGCTAAACAGTTCTTTAGTAGATACCCCTAAATTATCTTCTCATCTAAAGCTAAAACTCTATGCCTATGCCTTTAGTGACATTGCCTTAGAATTAGGTAATATCAAGGTAGCAAATATCGTGGCCTTAGGTGCGGTCTTGGCGAAAAAAGGATTCCTTAAGCCAGAAAGCGTGCTTAAGACAATGGAAGAAATAGCGCCGAAAGAAAAAAGGAAAATTTTAGCGATTAATAAAAGGGCGTTATTAAGAGGAATGGAGTTAGAATGATTCGGGTAAGATTTGCTCCCAGCCCTACAGGTTATTTACATATCGGCGGCGCGCGCACTGCATTATTTAACTGGCTTTATGCCCGGGCAAAGGCAGGGAAATTTATTTTAAGAATTGAGGATACAGATACTGCACGTTCAAAAAAGGAATATTTAGATGAGATATTAGAGAGTCTAACCTGGCTTGGTCTTAAATGGGATGAAATCTATTATCAGAGCCAAAGATTTAATATCTATAAGGAATATGCCCAGAGATTATTAAAAAATGGGCTTGCCTACAGCGAAAAGACTCCCGGAAAAGGTGAGGCAATTATCTATAAGGTTACAGCGCAAAAAATAAAGGTAAGGGATTTAATCCGCGGAGAGATTGAATTTGATGCCACTCTCCTTAAGGACCAGGTTTTGATTAAGTCTGATGGCTCACCTACCTATAATTTCGCCTGTGTAGTGGACGATGCAACCTTAAATATTACCCATGTAATCCGCGGGGATGATCATCTTTCCAATACCCCTAAACAGATTCTTTTGTATCAGGCATTAGGATTTCCTGTTCCTGAATTTGCACACCTGCCTTTAATTTTAGGGATGCAAGGGGGTCGACTTTCTAAAAGAACCGGGGCAACGGCGATTTCTGATTACCGCAAGATGGGGTATCTGCCTGAGGCAATTATAAATTATCTTCTTCTTTTGAGTTGGTCGCCGGGAGATAATCGGGAAATCATTGATATAAACGAAGCGATAAAATTATTTGATATCAAAGATATAAACAAGACCGCGGCTACCTTTGATTTTAAGAAATTAGGCTGGATAAATAGCCAGTATTTAAAAAGCAAAGATTCTGAGAAACTGACTGACCTGTTAGTTCCTTTATTAATTGAGAAAAATTATATTCCCAAAGATAATTTTGATAGAAATTATATTTTATCTTTAGTAAAATTGTTTCAGGGGCGAATGACGACATTATTAGATTTTCTTAACTGGGCAGATTTTTTCTTTTTAGATCAGCCCCAAATAGATCCCGAGGCAAAAGATAAGTTTTTATCCCGTGATTTCTCTAAAGAGTTTAAGCTTTTTATAGAAAGATTAATGGTACTAAAAGATTTTAATCTTCAGACAATTGAGCAGACCTTTCGGCAGTTAGTTAAAGAATTAGGCATTGAGGCAAGGATACTCATTCATCCCATTCGCGTTGCCTTGACCGGAAAGACCATCGGCCCGGGTCTTTTTGAGGTAATCTATTATTTAGGTAAGGAGCGCACCAAAGAGCGATTAACCAGATGGATAAAAAATGAGTCAACTATTTAGAATTAAACAAAATGTGCGTGTGCGAAGTTTCGCTTCGCACACTTCGCACAGTAGAATGATTAGTCAGATAGATAAGAGAGGAGTAGAGATGTCAACAAGAAAAATTATCGCCATTTTCTTTTTACTTTCCTTTGTTTTCCTTATAGCAGGTTGTGAGACAACCAGGGCAATAGCTACAGGCATAGAGGCAACTACTAAAGGCATAGCCAAGGATACCAAAGGATTAGCCAAGGCGATAATGGCGCTTGATGATTGGATAAAAAGAAATCTGTGGTAATTTCTGGGACGTCGTCTAACGGTAGGACACAAGGCTCTGGACCTTGGTATCTTGGTTCGAATCCAAGCGTCCCAGCCAACCCTAACGAAGTAAGGGGACGTTTCCCAATTCTATAACTCTCTGAAAAATAAAGAGTAAGGGGACGTTTCCCAATTCTATTCTTTAGCATACATCACCACTTGATAACGCTGTTGTTTTTTTATCTTTACTTATACGCATAATCTGATAGTATGGATACGGACACATATAACCATTTAGGGGTGGGGATACGATCTCTCTTCCCATTCCCGTTCGGATGGTAAAAATATCTTGAATAATCTCACTTTTTATGATATAAGCTAATCATACAAATTGGTACGGTCCCGTGTTCGAAGGGGGAACCCGGACTTTAAAAAAGTAAAACCTTCACGAGCTATTGCTTGCAAGCCAAAAGCTCATGCACACCATAGCGAGTGAGGGTTTTTTATTTTATAACAGCTCGTGTGGCACTAAACTAGAAAAGAATAATGTTATGCTAAAACAGAAGCCAAAAAAACGACACCACTATATACCTGTCTTTTATCTAAAGGGCTTTACAAATAAGGATGGCTGTCTATACGTTTACGATAAAGACAACAAGCCAGTATTTGAATCATCGCCTGAAGCTATAGCGTATGAGAACCACTATTTTTCTTTTACGACGCCAGAGGGGGAAATGGATTCCGAAACGGTAGAGAACAACATCATGTTACTAGAAGGAGAATTTGCAAGAACAGTAAAAAAGATCCATAATTACGAAGATTTAAGTGTTGATGATCGGATAGTTTTTTCGCTTTTTGTAGCATCTATGATGGTTAGAATTCCCAACATGAGAGATAATATACGGAAGTCTACCAGTGAGATGATAAAACATATCAATGTTTTCATGGCGTCCCATAAAGAGAATTTTGAACGAATGATGGAGAGATACGAAAAAGACACCGGGAAACAAATTGGGATAGATGTTGAAGAATTGCGTCAATGGATGAAGAATCCGGATAATTATGATGTTACTGTAGATAAACAATATTCTACTGCAATGGCCTTGTCTTTGCTTGAAGATTTTGCAAGGGTATTTTTTCAAATGAAATGGGCATTTTTGAGGGCAACGGATGATTACAAATATATGACCGGAGATAATCCATTACAATATATCGACCCCACACATAATCCACGTTCGTTTTATGGGGTAGGGCTCGCTAATAAAAATATCGAAGTTTCTTTACCATTATCCAAAGAGCTTTGTGCTTTGGGATCATGGAAGTACAGAGGAGGCTATATTCAGGGCACTAACCAGCATGTAAAACATCTAAACAGAATGACTGTTATCGCATCTGTGAGATTTGTATTCGCTGATAAAAATTCAGAAGAGATTGATAAATTTGTAAAGAAGTATAAGGGTAGTCATCGTGTAATGACTGTCGGATAGAGGTTGCCAATTTTCAGGATTTTTATTTTAGGTTGGGGTTTTAACGATGGTGCGGTATAATATGTTACAAAATGTAACTATAGGAGTATCACCGTGAAAGAATTATCAGAAGCCTATACCGCAGAAGAAATTGCTAAGTACCTAAAACTTCATCCTTACACTATTAGAAGACTTGCCCGGGAAAAGAAAATCCCTGCTATTAGGGTTAGTGGATAATGGGGATTTCGCGGGGATGAGAGATAAAAAACTATGAAAAACTTCATCACTAATAGTGGCGCAGAGAATTTAAAAAAACGCTTAGCAGAACTAATAAATAAAAGCGAAGAATTAAAGTTTCTGGTAGGATTTTTTTATTTCTCCGGTATAAGAGAGCTTTATACAGAACTTAAAAAGAATGCACAGGTAATAATAAAAGTACTGGTCGGGCTTAATGTTGATAAATTAAATTATCAACTCATTGAATATGCTGATTCAGATGACCAGAGCGGCCGTCTATCTAACGAGGAGATAAGTTATAAATTTTTTGATTCAGTTAAAAAATCTATTAATTCAGAAGAATTTGATACTTATGAGTTTTACGAACAGGTTAGATTTTTTGTTGATCTTATAGAAAAAGATCGCCTTATTATCAGAAAAACCCTTCGCCCTAATCATGCAAAACTATATATCTTTAAGTTAGAAAGCGAACAGGTGGGTCGTAAAAATCTTTTTATTACGGGAAGCAGTAATCTTACTAAAACAGGTCTTACTGTTCAAGAGGAGTTTAATGTTGAGATAAGTGACTACGGTTTTGAAGATGCTGAAAATTATTTTGACCATTTATGGCAATACGAATCAATCCCAATTACCGAAGATAAAACCCTAAAAGGAAAATTGATAGAAGTTATTGAAAAGGAAACTCTAATTAAAAAAATCACTCCTTTTGAAGCATTCATCTTGGTTTTAAAGATTTATCTTGATTCCTTTGAAAGAAAAGAAATCGGTCAATCCCTTATTGATATACTTCAGAAAAATAATTACATCCCTTATCAATATCAATTAGATGCCATTCGCCAGGCATTAGCCATAATTGAAAAGAATAACGGAGTTATCCTTGCCGATGTCGTTGGTTTAGGCAAGACAATCATTGCCTGCTGCGTTGCCCGGCAGTTACGAAGGCGAGGGGTAATAATTTGTCCTCCCGGTATTATGGGTGATCCAAGAAAAAAAGACTCTGGCTGGAATATGTATAAAGAGCAGTTTGGCCTTTATGATTGGGAGGTGTGGTCATTGGGTGACTTAGACAAACTTCAGGAATTTATCAGAAAAAAAGCCAAAGATATTGAGGTCATCATTATTGATGAGGCACATAGATTTAGAAATCAGGATACAAAAGGTTATGAATATTTAAAAAATATCTGTCGCAATAAAATCGTTATTCTTCTTACCGCTACTCCCTTTAACAATCGGCCAGCTGATATCTTATCTTTACTTAAGTTATTTATCACCCCCAAAAAATCTGTAATTACCTTAGAAAATAATTTAGTGGATAGATTTAAAAGATTTAAAGGAGTTTTTGACGGCCTTGGTTATATAAAGAAATACTGGAATTCAACTAATCAAGAGAAGCAACAAAAGGCATACGATGATTATAAAGCGCTATTTGGTGAGAACTTTATGGTACCCGAAGCATTAGAAAAAGTAAATGCAAGAGCAAAATATCTTGCCAAACAAATACGCGATGTGATTGAGCCGGTAACTATTCGCCGTAACCGCTTAGATTTAGAATCCAATCCTTACTATAAAAAAGAAGCCAAAGATTTATCCAAGGTAGCCGACCCTAAGGAATGGTTTTTTGAGTTAACCAAAGAGCAATCAAACT
>JAMWCK010000082.1 GCA_023819625.1 Candidatus Omnitrophota bacterium
GAAACAACGCTATAAAAATAGCCTTTCGCATTTTAGGATAAGCTCAAAACCTCACTTAATAAAAGATTATTTGCATCCGGATATGGAATATTTTCAAAATTTAACTGCATTGCTTTACATCTTTCAGGATTCCAGATAAAATCTTCTAAAATCTCTGTTAAACTTTCTGCCGTAAAGATATTCTCTTTAATTATTAGCGCGCAACCCTTATCTTCTAAAACCTTTGCATTAAAAAATTGATGTCCCAAGGCAAATGGATAGGGTATAATGACTGCCGGCAATTTGAAAAATATGATTTCGCTGATGGTAGTAGCACCTGCCCGGCAGACGATTAAATCCGTAGCACTATAGGCATATTGCATTTGCGGTAAAAAACGAAAACATTTATTACAGATACCTAAAGCTTCGTAACTTTCTTTTAACCATTCATAATCAATGTTACCTGTAAGATGAATAACTTGAAATTTGGATTTATCAGACAGCTTAGATATGGATGCCAAAAAAACCTCGTTAATCTTATGTGCCCCTTTACTTCCCCCCATAACCAAAATGGTAAATCTGTTCGGAATCAAGTTAAAAAATTCTCTGGCCTTCACCTTTGCCATCCGTTGTAATTCCTCACGTAAAGGATTACCTGTGAGTCTTATTTTGGCGGTATAATTCTTTAGATAACTTTTAGTTTCGGAAAAAGAAATGGCCATCCTATCCACAAATCGAACTAAAAATCGATTTGCCCTGCCGGGGACTACGTTCTGCTCATGGATTAAAGTCTTTATTCTAAAAAGCCAGCCGAAGAAAACCAAAGGAACAGAGGCCAGACTGCCAAAGCCGATGACCACATCGGGCTTAAAGGCTAAAAAAATAAATAAACTTTCTATAAATCCTTTTAAAAAATTAAGGATACTTAAAATATCTTTTATCTTGATTGTCTTTATAGAAATGTAGCGGCTATTTAATCCTTTAGGTAAAGTTAAATTATATTTTAAGGCAATACGCGGAAAAACAAAAAGTGTAGATATACTTCTTTTTCTTAGGGTATCAAGAAAACTCAAGGCAGGGAAAAAATGCCCCCCACTTGCTCCGGTAACTACTAAAACCTTCACCCAATTATCCTCCAAATCTATTTCCCGCCCCTTAAGGAAAGATAGGGTTTATGGATATTCTCCCCTTCGTGCCACATTGATTAATATTGCAACACTCAGTATATCAAAAATAAAAGACGAACCACCGTAACTAATAAACGGCAAAGGTAGACCCTTTGTCGGCAATATCCCCACGGATACACCAATATTTACCGCCGCCTTGATAGAAACCATCAAAATAAGACCTAACACCAAAAAATAACCAAAGTGACAGGTAGTATTTTTCATCACCTTTATTCCTTGTTGGATAAAAATCAGAAATAAAATAATTATCCCCACAGTTCCTATAAACCCCAACTCCTCACCAATAATAGAGAAGATAAAATCCGTATGGGCGGCAGGAAGATAAAATAATTTTTGCCGTGAATGTCCTAACCCTAAGCCAAATATCCCCCCCGAACCCAAGGCCACCTGTGACTGAATAATCTGGAATCCGCTTCCCCTGGGATCTAACCAGGGATTTATAAAGCTTAAAATGCGCATCCGACGGTAAGGAACACCAAAGATAAGTAGATATAATATAGGAAAACTTACCAGGATCAGTGTCAAAAGATATGATAACCTTGCGCCGGCAACAAAAAGCATAATTAATACCACTATTGCTAAGGCTATTGCCGTGCCTAAATCCGGCTGCATAATAATAAGCCCAGAAACTGTTCCTAAAACAAGTAGCGGAGGAACAAATCCCTTCCAAAAGGTCTTCGGTTCATCTTTCTTACGGCCAATAAAATCTGCTAAATAGATTATTACTGCCAGATTTGCAAACTCCGATGGCTGAAAGCTTAAAAACTTAAAGCGAAACCAGCGCCGCGCCCCGGCTACTTCGCGACCAATACCGGGGATTAAAACCAAAATCAAAAGGATTATTGATAAGACTACCAACGGCTTTGCCCACCTTCTTAATTTCTGATAATCAATAGTCATCACAAAAAATGCCAAAAACAATCCTATAAGCACAAAAGTTAAATGCCGTTTTAAGAAAAAGAAACTATCCTTGTATCTTTCCCAGGCATAAATGCTGGAGGCACTGTAGATCATTACTATGCCGATACAGATTAAAATTACGCTTAGCCTAAATAAATTTAACCGAAGATTACGGATCATCGTAATTAAAAATACCTTTAGTTTTGTGTTCGCAAGAGAATATCTTGTGCTTTACGACTTGAATTTAATAGATTATAAACTGCCTTCTTAAAAACTCTGCCTCTTTCCTCGTAATTATCGAACATATCAAAGCTGGCACACATCGGAGAAAGTAAAACGCTATCACCTGAAGATGCCAATGCATATGCCTGCTCTACCGCATCTTCGAGGGAATTTGCTTCTTTAATAGGCAAAATTCCCGCAAAGGCAGTTTTTATCTTTTCTTTTGATTCTCCAATTAAAACCATGGCCTTTACCTTCTGACGAATAAAGGGGAGAATCAAACTGTAGTCATTGCCTTTATCCTTTCCTCCGGCAATTAAAACCACTTTACCGGAAACATTTTGAAAGGCCCAGATTGTCGAATCTATAGTAGTGCATTTTGAGTCATTGATAAATTTTATTCCCTTAATCTCCATTACATATTCTAAGCGATGTTCCAGCCCTTTGAACTCCTTAAATACCGAAATTGCCAAAGCCCTGTCTATACCTAAAATCGAAACAACACTTAATGCTGCCTGCTCATTAGGATTTAAGTTATCGCTGCGCGAAAAATAAACTATATTTGCCTTCGCCTCTTCTGCCAATCTTCTTACTTCTTTATCATCAAAGTTTAAAACTAGATAATCAGAGCTATCCTGATTCATAAAGATACGCTTTTTGGCATTAAGATACGCTTTGAGACTTGAATGTCTATCTAAGTGATTACAACTGAAATTAAGAATGACGGCAATTTTTGGCTTAAAAGATTGGGTATGGGACAACTGAAAGGAACTCACCTCTAAACACACAAAATCATTCTCCTTTATTCTTGCTACTTCTCCACAAAAGGGATTCCCGATATTGCCTAAGAGAAAAACCTTTTTACCTGCCGTCTCTAAAATTCTTGCAATAAGTGTGGTAACTGTGGTTTTTCCGTTTGTACCGGTTATCGCAATAATTGTCCCAGAGCATAGAATTCCACCTAGCTCAATCTCACTGATTACCGGAATATTATAATTTTTTGCCCAGACAACCGGTAGGGCATCATCCGGTACCCCTGGCGAAACCACTACCAGGTCTCTTCCTTTAATAAAATTCTCACTATGCCTTCCTAACTCAAAAGAAATTTTTTCTGATTTTAATTTTCTTATGTTTTCTCGGGTGATCTTATTATCGCACCTATCAGTTACAAAAACCATTGCCCCTAAATCATAAAGTAAATTGGCACAGGCTAGTCCCGAACGCCCTAAACCTACCACGGTGACCTTTTTATTTTTGAAGTATGCAGTGTTTCTCATCTGATCTTTAGTGTGACTAAAGTCAAAAGGGCAAATAATGCCGCCAATATCCAGAATCTGACAATTACCTTATTCTCTGCCCAGCCAAGAAATTGAAAGTGATGATGTAAAGGCGCAATCTTAAAGATGCGTTTTTTGAATAAACGAAAAGAGGTAACCTGTAAGATTACGGATAATGCCTCAAGAACAAATATCCCTCCCACAATTCCTAAGAGCATCTCTTTTTTAATCAACAGCGCCACTGTCCCTAAGGCACCACCTAACGCTAAAGAACCCACATCTCCCATAAAAACCGAAGCCGGATGGCAATTAAACCATAAAAAACCTAAACCCGCACCCACAATACCCGCACAGAATACCGTCAGTTCACCGCTCCCTCTTATATAAGGTATCCATAAATAATTAGCGAATCTTATGTGTCCAGAGACATAACTTAAAACACTAAATGCAACCGCAACCATAATCACAATCCCAATGGCCAAACCATCCAGACCATCGGTAAGATTTACGGCATTCGAAGAGCCAGTAATGACCAAGGCCACAAAGAGGAGATAAAAAATACCCAGGTCTATTGTAATATCTTTTAGGAAAGGCATATCTAGTTTCGTGCTACTATCCGGCGTTAAAACTAAAATAATTCCCAAGACAAAACCCAATAAAATCTGGCTACTTAATTTTGCTAAAGGCCTTAATCCTTTAGATTTCTTGTGAATGTGTTTTAGATAATCATCAATAAAACCGGTTATCCCCAACCACAACGTTACAAAGGAAACCAAGAGGATATGTTTATTGAAAATATCCGCCCACAGGAATGTAGAGAAAAAAAGTGCCATCAATATCAAAATTCCCCCCATGGTTGGCGTATCCTGTTTTTTTGCATGCAACTGGTATAATTGGACGCTATCTTCTTTGCGGATATTTTCACCGATCTTAAAATGGATGAGTATCTTTATAACCCAGGGTCCGAAAATTAAACTAATCAAAAATGCAGTAAGCGCTGCCATTGCTGCGCGAAAGGTAATGTAGCGAAAGAGATTAAATACCGAAATGAATTTATGTAATGGGTATAATAAATAATACAACATGTTAATATCTTAATTACCTTTAAAAAATTTCCTCCATATGCATTGCCCGTGAGCCCTTAACCAAAATCACATCATCAGAAGAAGGAACTATCTTTTTAAATAAAACTCTTGCTGCCTCTTTCGTTGAGTCACAGGGATATATATTTTGACAATTGTAATTTGCCTCTTTTGCCGCCCGGGCCGATATACCTGCTAACTTACCGACAGTAATAAATATATCGCAAACTCTCGCTGCCTTACGGCCCGCGGTGTAGTGAAAGGCTTCCTTATATCTTCCTAATTCCAGCATATCTGCCATACAGAAAATTTTCCTGCCCTTATTTTTAAAGCCCGCCAACACCTCTAGGGCGTATGAAAGAGAAAGCGGATTGGAATTGTAGGTATCGTCAATAAAGGTTATCCCTTTTACTTTTTTTAATTTAAGTCTACCTTCAGGAAAGTCAAAATTTGCTAGACCTGCCCAGATATCATTGTATTCTAAACCTATCATCCTAGCAATTCCAATTGCAGCTAAGGCATTATAGACATTAAAATAACCCAAAGTCTTTAAGGTAAATTTTAATTTTCTATTTTGTACAAGTGAAAATTTTATGCCTTTTTTAGTATAGTGAATATCCATTGCCTGCCAATCACATGGTTTTTTGATTCCGAAACTAAAAAATACCGGCCTTTTTGTCGGTCTTAAAAGCTTCCTTCTTAATAAATTATCATCGGCATTAAGTACACCCAGAAATGGTGACTTTAGATTCTTCATTAAACTGCATTTCTCGCAATAGACACCGTTTAAATCCTTAAAATACTCCAGATGCGCCGGTCCAATATTTGTAATTATTCCGATATTTGGCAGGGCAATTTGGCTAAGATAATCAATTTCTCCGGGATGGTTTGTGCCTAATTCTACAACCACGATATCGTAATGCCTGTTGATCTTAAGTAAAGTAAGCGGTAGACCAATTTGATTATTCTTTGTTCCTTCGTTTTTTAAAACCCTGTATTTTTTAGATAAAACGCTGGCGATCATCTCCTTAGTAGTAGTCTTTCCGCTGCTGCCGGTTACTGCAATTACTGGTATCTTAAACTGA
>JAMWCK010000083.1 GCA_023819625.1 Candidatus Omnitrophota bacterium
ATACTTTAAGATTAACCCCTAAATTGAAAAATCTTTTAAGGAAGGCAAGAGACCTAAATACACAAGCCAAAAAACACAAAGAGACCTCCCGCAATATCAAGTTAACCGTTAAAAACTTAAAAGGTAACTTTCTTTATCAACGCTATGTGGTGGATGATGCTTGCAGTCTGGATTGTGAATTTATACCCCGAGAGGAAAAGGGAATTGAGCTTACGGATAGTTATCAAGAGGTACTATCCTTAAGTCCCTATTCGGTAAATTTGATTGTTTTCAAAGAAAGGCCCAAAGAGCCAGAACCGGTTGAGGATACAGATAAAACGCAAGATGCCTCCAGTAATCACGAATAATTACAAAGCAACCCGACACATCTATACAGTCTCAGAGATTACCCGGGATATAAAGATCATTCTTGAGAATACCTTTGCAGAGGTTTGGGTAGAGGGAGAGGTCTCTAATTTTCGTTCTTCTCTAAGTGGCCATTTCTATTTTTCCTTAAAAGATGAATTTGCTATCCTTACCGCGGTTGTCTTTAGTCGCACTGCCCAGGAGATAAAGTTTAAGCTTAAAGACGGACTTAAGGTTATCTGTTTTGGGAGAATTGAGGTCTACGGTCTGCACGGTAGATACCAACTGATTATTGAAAAAATTGAGCCCAAAGGAATTGGAGCCTTGCAGCTTGCCTTAGAGCAATTAAAGGAAAAGTTGGAAAAAGAGGGATTCTTTCGCCTAGAGCATAAAAGACCCCTGCCGTATCTACCCGGAAAGATTGGGATTATTACCTCTTTACACGGCGCGGCGATTAAGGATATCTTAAAGGTTTTAGAGAGAAGATTTAGGGATATCCAGATTATTATTAATCCGGTGCGGGTGCAAGGAGAAGGGGCAAAAGAAGAAATCAGCCAGGCAATTAAGGATTTTAATTGTTTTAACCAAACACTGCCCCCCCAAGAGCGTATCGAGGTAATAATTATTACCCGGGGCGGAGGAAGCACAGAAGACCTCTGGGCATTTAACGAAGAGATTGTGGCCAGGACAATTTATCAATCTAAAATTCCGGTTATCTCTGCGGTAGGACATGAACGAGATGTAACCATTGCCGACCTAGTTGCCGATAGTCGTGCCGCTACCCCTTCGGTTGCGGCAGAGATGGTCATCCCCAAAAAAGAGGACTTGAAGGAAAGATTGGGCATTTTAAGTCAGCGGCTTAAAGGGGCATGTTTAGATATCTTAGAGAATTTTCAAGTAACTTTAGAGGGATTAGGGCATCGTCTGATGCGGGCAAATCCGGGAATAAAATTAGAAGAATATCTCAGTAAGCTTAAAGATTTAAGCCGACAGATGTATGTGCATATAGGGCATTTTATAGAATTAAAAAAATCCGCATTTTTAGGATTAGTAGAAAAATTCACTAGCTTAAATCCCTTAAATATTCTTGCCCGTGGTTATAGTATTACCTTTAAGTTGCCGGAAGGCAAAATCTTAAAGGAGGTCAAAGGAATTAAGGCCGGTGACTATATAAGAACCAGATTATATGAAGGTGAATTTACCAGCAAGGTAGAGAAGCTCTTAGATGGCAGAAATAAAATTTGAGGGCGCTGGCGCGACGAATAAGGAGCGCCGTTTAGCGCGCCCGCCGAGATGTGAGGCGGGCCGGCCGACGAAAATTTTATCCAAAAGGAGTTCAGATGGCAGAAATAAAATTTGAGGAGGCAATAAAAAAACTAGAAAAGATAGTAGAAACATTAGAAGAGGGTAATTTATCTTTGGATGAGGCCTTGAAGATTTATCAGGAGGGGGTAGAGTTATCGCGTCTTTTAAACCAGAGGTTAGAGACGGCCAAGAAAAAAATTGACATCTTAGTAAAAGATAAAAAGGGTCAGTTTATCTTAAGGCCATTTGAGGAGGACAGATCCCAAGAATAAATGTTTTTAGAAAAGATAAACTCGCCACAGGATATAAAAAATTTAAGCATTGAAGAATTAAACATCTTGGCTTTAGAAATTAGGCAAAGGATTATTGAGGTTGTGGCTTCAACCGGCGGACACCTTGCCTCAAGTCTGGGTGCAGTAGAACTGATTATTGCCTTACATTATTGTTTAGATACACCTTATGATAAGCTCATCTTTGATGTTGGACATCAGGCCTATGCGCACAAAATCTTAACCGGAAGAAATAAAAATTTTCCCAGCCTGCGGCAATATCAGGGTATAAGCGGTTTTCCTTCCCAGGAGGAGTCTATATACGATGTCTTTACTACCGGCCACAGCTCTACCGCTGTATCCCTGGCTCTGGGTTTGGTCTGTGCGCGGGATATAATTAAAGATACCAAAGAAGACTTTAAGGTGGTAGCGGTAATCGGAGACGGAAGTTTATCTGGGGGGTTGTGTTTTGAAGGCTTAAATAATGCCGGACATCTACAAAAAGATATCCTGGTTATCTTAAATACCAATGAATTAAGCATTGCCCCTAATGTTGGGGCGATAAGCACCTATTTAAACAAACTCATTTCTTTACCTATATATAACCGCTTTAAGGAGGCGCTGGAGCGTTTTGCCCGCTCCCGCATCCCCAAAGGAACGCGACTCTTAAAGATTGCCAGTAAATTTGAAGAGGGCTTAAAGGGATTATTCATTCCCGGAATCCTTTTTGAGGAATTGGGCTTTCGTTATTTTGGACCGATTGATGGACATAATCTACAGATTTTAATTCCTACTTTAAGGAATATTCTAAATATTAAGGGTCCACGGCTGTTACATGTGGTCACCAAAAAAGGCAAGGGTTATAGTCCGGCAGAAAATGAGCCGGTAAGATTTCATAGTGCCAGTCCTTTTGATATCAAAAGCGGTTTGGCCATCACCCAAAAAGAAAAATTCCTTCCTACCTATACCGAGGTTTTTCGTAATAAGTTAATTGCCTTGGCTAGAGAAAATCAAAAAATTATTGCGCTTACCGCGGCAATGCCGGAAGGGACAGGTTTAGATAAATTCCGCGATTTATATCCTGAGAGGTTTTTTGATTGCGGCATTGCCGAGGAACATGTGGTTTGCTTTGCCGCCGGTTTAGCCAAAGCAGGGCTTAAGCCGGTGGTCGCGATATATTCTACCTTTCTGCAACGCGCATATGACCAGATTATCGAAGAGGTGGCATTGCAAAATTTGGGAGTAGTTTTTGCTCTTGACCGCGCGGGGATTGTCGGTGAAGATGGCCCTACGCATCAAGGAATTTTTGACATCGCCTTTTTAAGAACCATTCCTAATTTAGCACTGTTGGCGCCAAAGGATGGTTTAGAATTAGAGGCGATGTTAGAATTTGCTATAAATTTAGATAAACCCGTAGCCATAAGGTACCCAAAAGATAAAGTATCAAAGTATCAAAGTAGCAAGGCATCAGAGAAGATTCAATTGGGCAAGGCAGAAGTCTTAAAAGAAGGAAGAGATTTTATAATAATTGCCTTAGGTAGTATGGTAGAGCCTTCTTTAGAGGCAGTGAAATTATTAGAAAAAGAAGGACTAAGCGGAACCTTAATTAATGCCCGATTTGTAAATCCCTTGGATTTAGAATTAGTTAAGGAACTTGCTAAAAGAGAAAAACCCATATTTACGGTTGAAGAAGGGGTTCTTGCGGGTGGGTTTGGCAGCAGTGTGGCTGAGGCAATAGATAAACCCTTAAAACGAATTGGCCTTCCTTCTGAATTTATCCCCCATGGCAAGCGGGAGATTTTATTAGTAAAATATGGTTTAGACTGCACAGGTATTGCTAAGAGGATTAAAGAATTAATAAAAAATGGCTAAAATTACTATCGACCAAAATAAATGTAAGGGTTGTCTTTTGTGTATTAGTTTTTGTCCTCAGGGTTTAATTACTTTAAGCAAAAAATTAAATAAATGCGGGGTTAATTTTGTGGAGTTTAGAGATAATGGTAAGTGTTTAGGTTGCTTGCGGTGCGCGATTATCTGTCCGGATTGTTGTATTAGCATATATAAATAATAAAAATTGTATGTAGTGTTAACCTTAAATGGCTAAGATATTATTAACAGGAAATGAGGCAATTGGTGAGGGAGCCATACAGGCAGGCTGCACATTTTATGCCGGTTATCCCATTACTCCCCAGAATGAACTCACCGCTTATATGGCAACACGGATGCCTAAGATAGGCGGGATATTTATTCAGGCAGAATCGGAGTTGGCAGCGATTAATATGGTCTTTGGCGCCTCAGCTGCCGGGGTGCGGGCAATGACCTCTTCTTCTAGCCCCGGCATAAGCTTAAAGCAAGAAGGTATCTCTTACATTGCCGGTGCAGAATTACCAGCAGTGATTGTTAATGTGATGCGCGGTGGACCGGGATTAGGCAATATTGCCCCCTCTCAATCCGATTATTTTCAGGCAACAAAAGGTGGCGGACACGGCGATTATCATCCGATAGTAATTGCCCCAGCCTCAGTTCAGGAGGCGTTTGATTTTATGCAACTTTCCTTTAACCTGGCAGATAAATACCGTAATCCGGTAATAATTTTAACCGATGGAATGTTAGGTCAGATGATGGAGCCCTTAAGTATAGAGCATATAGAGAAAAAACCAAAGACTACCAAAATAAATAAACCCTGGGCGCTAACCGGTTGTAAAAATAGAAGGCCCAATGTCATCAAATCGTTTTACATAAAAGAAGGAGATTTGGAAAAATTTAATCTTATTCTACAGAAGAAATACAAGACCATCCAGGAAAGGGAACAGCGCTATGAAGGTTTATATTTAGATGACGCAAAAGTGGCGGTGGTTGCTTATGGAACTATGGCCAGGATTGCCAAGGCAGTGGTGAAGAGATTAAGAGAAAAAGGCAAAAAGGTAGGGATGATTCGGCCGATTACCCTCTGGCCTTTCCCCCAAAAGGCATTTACCCAATATCCAATACCTAATACCCAATATTTAGTGGTAGAAATGAGTTACGGTCAGATGCTTGAAGATGTAAAATTAGCGGTTGAAGGAAGAGCAAAAGTTGAATTTTTAGGCAGGGCAGGCGGAGGTATTCCTAGTGAAGAAGAAATTATAAAAAGGGTTATAGCGTTATAGGGTTTGAACGCGATAACTCAATAACGCAAGAACGCAATAACGAATGTGAAAAAGATATTTGGTATTCCTAAATCTTTGCGCAATATCCCCACCCATTACTGCCCGGGTTGTGGCCACGGTATCGCCCACCGTCTAGTTGCGGAAGTAGTAGATGAATTAGGCATCAGAGAGCAAGTTATCGGTATTGCCCCTGTTGGTTGTGCAGTAATTGCCTATGACTATTGGGATTTTGACTGCTGTGAAGCAGCACACGGAAGGGCCTTGGCTGTAGCCACGGCAATAAAGAGAGTAAGGCCCAAGGTGATTGTCTTTACTTATCAGGGAGATGGCGATTTAGCCGCGATTGGCACAAACGAGACTATCCATGCGGCAAATAGGGCAGAGAATCTTACCGTGATATTTATTAACAATGCGGTTTATGGAATGACCGGCGGTCAGATGGCACCGACGACATTATTAGGACAAAAGACCGCTACCACGCCCGAAGGCAGGCAGGCAGAGCTGCAGGGATTTCCCTTAAAGATTTCCGAGATGCTGGCAATACTGCCTGGCGTAAAATACATTGAGCGCGTATCTTTACATGCGCCTGAGGAGGTAATAAAAGCAAAAAG
>JAMWCK010000084.1 GCA_023819625.1 Candidatus Omnitrophota bacterium
AAGTGGGTATGACCAAGAAGCCGGTAGTTTTGAAGCGCGGAATGTCATCTACAATAAAAGAGTTATTGATGTCGGCAGAGTATATTTTAGCCGGGGGTAATTTTAATGTGATTTTATGTGAGCGTGGTATCCGCACCTTTGAGGATTCAACGCGCAATACCCTGGATATAAGCACAGTTCCGACGGTTAAGCAACTTTCGCATCTGCCAGTGATCGTTGACCCTAGTCATGCGGCGGGTAAATGGGGATTAGTCGCTCCCCTTTCTAAGGCGGCCATTGCCTGTGGTGCAGATGGTTTAATTATTGAAGTGCATAGTCATCCTGAAGAAGCGCTTTCAGATGGAGTCCAGTCACTTTTGCCGGAAAATTTTAGCCAACTGATGCAAGAATTAAAGGTATTGGCAAGGGCAATAGGAAGAGAAATATAATCGTTATTGCGTTATAGCGTTGGTAGTAAAATGAGATTATTTGATAAAGTGGCAATTGTCGGGACAGGATTAATTGGGGGTTCAATTGCTCTGGCAATAAAAAAGAAGCAGATTGCCAAAGAAGTAATCGGCATAAGTCGTCATAGATACACATTAGCGCTGGCAAAAAAAATTCATGCCATTGATAAAGGTTCCTTAGATTTAGAGGTGATCAAGGATGCGGATTTGGTAATTTTGGCCACTCCGGTAAACACAATCCTAAATTTAGCACCGCGGATTTCTAAAATTATAAAAGGCAACTGTATAGTGATAGATGTGGGAAGCACAAAGCAGGAAATTGTTGCGAAATTAAGTAAGGTTTTTACACATTACTTAGGAGCGCATCCTTTGGCAGGTTCAGAGAAACGTGGGATAGTAAACGCCACTGCTGATCTCTTCAAAGATTCTTTATGCATATTAACGCCGACTAAAAATACAGATAAAAAGACCTTAAGAAAAATAACCAGATTGTGGGTAGAACTGGGGGCAGAGGTGGATATTCTGTCTGCGAACAGGCATGATAAGATTCTTTCCTTTACCAGCCACCTACCGCACATTGTGGCCTTTTCCCTGATTAAGAGTATTCCCCAAAGATATCTAAAGTTTGCCTCTGGCGGATTAAAAGATACCACGCGCATTGCCGGTTCAGAGAGTGAACTCTGGAGTGATATATTTTTAAGCAACCGTAAAAATATCCTTGGTTCAATAAGGATTTTAGAGAATAATTTAGAGAAGATAAAATCCGCGATTACAAGAAAAGATAAACGGCGATTAAATAGAATTCTAAAAAAGGCAAAAGAAAAGAGAGATAATTTGATCTGATTGCGTCAAGTGGCATGCATCTTATGAAAAATAATTTTGCTTCCACTACTTATGATTATTGCTATTGATGGTCCAGCAGGTGCGGGCAAGAGCACGGTATCAAAAATAATCGCAAGAAAATTGGGTTTTCTTTATATTGATACCGGGGCAATGTATCGGGCGCTCACCTTAAAGGCAATTAGCGAAAAAATTAATCTTCAAGATACTGACCAGATTATTGAAATGGCCAGGCACACAGAGATAAATTTGATCAATACCAAAGACGGCCAATTAAAGGTGTTTCTGGATGGAAAAGACGTTACGCTTAAAATAAGACAGCCAGAAATAACCAAATTAGTTTCCGCTGTTGCCAAGATAAAAGAGGTGCGAGAGATGATGTTAAAGTTACAGAGAAAATTAGGCAGGTCAGAAGATAGCGTTTTAGATGGGCGAGATATCGGCACCGTAGTTTTTCCTGATGCAGAGAAAAAGTTCTATCTTGATGCAGAATTTTCTGAACGGGCGAGAAGGCGCTACAAAGAATTAAAAGACTTAGGTCAAGATGTAACCCTAAAGGATATCGAAGAGGATTTACATAACCGTGATACCCTTGATTCTACACGCGAAGTAGCCCCGCTTAAAAAAGCAGATGATGCAATCTATATTGATACGACAAATATGACGATTAAAGAGGTAGTTAATAAAATATTAGATTCGTTATAGAGAGTTATAGCGTTAAGTTCCGGTTTAATTATATTCTTAACGCAAGTAACGCTATAATACAAATAGCCCAGTGACGCAGATGGATAAGTCTCTAATACGTAATTTTTGTATAATTGCCCATATTGACCACGGAAAATCAACTCTTGCGGATAGAATTTTGGAACTAACCGGGGCAGTGGATAAACGACACAAAGGCGAACTCCTGCTTGACGATATGGATTTAGAAAAGGAGCGTGGTATTACAATTAAGGCCTCAATGGTCAGACTCTCTTATCATGCCCTAAACGGAAAGGATTATATCTTAAACCTGATTGATACCCCTGGCCATGTAGACTTTACTTATGAGGTTTCTAAGTCTCTGGCTGCCTGCGAAGGCGCAATTCTGGTGGTTGATGCTGCACAGGGCATAGAGGCCCAGACCGTAGCGAATTATTATTTAGCCAAAGAGAATAAATTAGTGATTATTCCGGTAATTAATAAAATTGATTTAGTCAATGCCGATATTCCACGCGCTAAACAACAAGTCATTAATGTCTTAGGGTTTAAAGAGGAAGAGATAATCCTTGCCTCGGCAAAAGAGGGTATGGGCATTCAGGATATCTTAGAGAGGGTAACCCAAGTTATTCCGCCTCCATCGGGCGAGATTATACATCCGCTAAAGGCCCTGGTCTTTGACTGTCGTTTCGATACCTTTCGCGGGGTAGTGGTTTTTGTGCGAGTGATGGATGGGATGATCCAGTCGCAGACACAAATAAAATTAATGCATTCGGGAAAAACTTATAAGATAGAGGAGTTGGGTGTCTTTAAAGACTTAAAATATGTTAAGGTAGATTCGCTTTCTTGTGGGGAGGTAGGCTATTTAACCGCAAATATCCGTGACCCCAAAGAAGTGGTTATTGGTGATACCATTACGGAGCTTAAGAACCCCTGTTTACATCCACTTGCAGGCTACCGTACCGTTAAACCGTTGGTCTTTTGCGGAATCTATCCGGTAAATCCTAAAGACTTCCTGAATTTGCGGGAGGCAATGGATAAGATGAAGCTATCCGATGCCTCTTTTGTTTTTGAACCCGAGAATTCACATTCATTCGGCTCGGGTTTTCGCTGCGGGTTCTTAGGGCTACTGCATATGGAGATAGTCCAGGAGCGTTTAGAAAGGGAATACAATTTAAATTTAATTCTGACGGTCCCCAATGTAGTTTATCGCATAAGAACCCGCAAAGGCGAAATGCTTGAGGTGGATAATCCGGCTGATTTTCCTTTGCCCCAGGATATCCTGGAGGTCTTTGAGCCATATGTAAGTTTATTGATGCTTATTCCGGTTGAGGCAATAGATGCAGTATGCGAGTTGAGCAAATCCCGACGAGGAGTTTTTAAAAGTAGCGAATATTTAGGAGAGGACCGTGTAAAGTTGATTTTTGAAATTCCCCTTGCAGAGATTATTGTAGATTTTTATGATCGCCTGAAATCTTTAACCAAAGGGTATGGTTCGTTAGATTATGAATTTAAAGGATATCTACCTACGCGGTTAGTGAAATTAGATATTATGTTTAATGGTGTAGTCTGTGATGCCTTTTCATCTTTAATCTATAAGGATAAGGCAATGGCTAAGGCGCGCGCCTTGGTGACGAAGCTTAAAGAACTCATTCCCCGGCAGTTGTTTGAGGTGAATATCCAGGCAGCGGTGGGTAATCAGATTATCGCCGCAGAAAAAATCCGCCCTTTAGCAAAACATGTAACCGGTAAATGTTATGGTGGAGATATTACGCGTAAACGCAAACTCTGGGAGATACAAAAGGAGGGTAAGAAACGGCTTAAACAATTTGGTAAGGTGCAAATTCCCCAGGAGGCATTTTTGGAGGTCCTAAAAATATGAGCGTCAAGGTGTCAAGGTGTCAAGGTGTTAGGAAAAAATCCGTAATTCGTGATTGGGCGGAGTCAATTATCGTTGCCTTTATTTTGGCAATGATTATTCGTACCTTTTTTGTGCAGGCATTCAAGATTCCTACAGGTTCAATGTGGCCAACCCTTCAAGCAGGAGATATTATTTTGGTAAATAAATTTATCTACGGCGCCAAGATTCCTTTTTTAGACTTAAGACTTCCGGGGTTAAGAGAACCAAAAAGAGGAGACGTGATTGTCTTTATTTATCCCCAGAATCCCAAAAAATATTTTATTAAAAGATTGGTAGCCCTTCCTGGGGAAAGTTTAGAGATCAAAAATGGTACACTTTATATCAATGATAAGCCACTGTTAGAACCGATATTTAGCTGTAGGTATTATTATAATCGCGGGGAATTTGCTAAGGAGGATGATAAGGTAATCGTTCCCCAAGATAGCTATTTTGTTTTAGGTGATAATTCTGCCTCCAGTCAGGATAGTCGCTACTGGGGGTTCGTGCCGTATAAAAATATTTTAGGTAAGGCCTTACTTATCTATTGGCCACCCCAACGGATTCGGATTATTAAGTAGTCTGTTATGTCTATTTAGTTATTTTGTAAGATGAATTTCGCCAATAAAATTTCTACCTTCCGCATCCTTAGTGCTCCTTTCTTTATTGCGACTATAGTTTATTATTCTTCTAGTCGCGATTATTTACGCTTTGTGGCTTTGGGGATTTTTATTCTGGCGGTAATCTCGGATGCAGTGGACGGTTATATTGCCCGAATTTCAAAACAAGAATCTCCGGCAGGCTTAATCCTCGATCCCTTAGGTGATAAGTTGCTGTTGATGAGCGCCTTCATCTGTCTTTCATCAAATAAGTTTAACGTCAATTTTCCCTTATGGTTTATTCTACTTGTCATCAGTCGTGATGTGATAATTATTTTAGGTGCGGTCGTAATTTTTATCGTGAAACAGAAAATCGATATCGCTCCTACGCGATGGGGGAAGTTGACCACTGCTTTTCAGATGGCTTCGGTTATTGTCGTGCTTTTACAGCTTAAGTTTTCTTTTATTTTTTGGTGGCTGGCGGCATTTTTTACCTTTATCTCTGGTATAGATTACATCATGCGGGGGTTTGAGATACTATATGCTGTGGATAATCATCGCAATTCTCATTAGCTATCTTATTGGCTCTATACCTACTGCCTATATCCTTGGCAGATGGTTAAGGGGTATAGATATTCGTAAATTTGGTTCAGGAAATGTGGGGGCAACCAATGCCTTACGTGTTTTAGGTAAAGGTCCGGGGATTTTAGTTTTGATTTTGGATACCCTTAAAGGTTTTATGGCGGTATTGTTCTTGGATAATCTTCTGACTTACCGAATCGACTTCCTTAGCAAAGAAATCCTTTTGATAATTTTAGGCTTAAGCTGTATCTGCGGGCATAACTGGACAATATTTTTAAGATTTAAGGGTGGCAAAGGGGTAGCCACTACCTTAGGGGTATTTATTGCCCTGGCGGTAAAAATTAGCAGCTTAAAGATAATTTTGGGTTTGGTACTCTTAACCTGGATTACGGTATTTTTGATGAGTCGAATTGTTTCCCTGGCCTCGGTGCTTACCGGTATGAGTTTACCTATATATATGCTAATTTTTAAGCAATCCCTTCCTTTAATTTCTTTAAGTCTGGTTTTGTGTTTATTTATTATCCTGCGCCATAAATCCAATCTCGTTCGCCTCTTTCAAAGAGAAGAAAAACGTTTGTTTTAGTGTTCCTTATCCAGCGCAAACCAAC
>JAMWCK010000085.1 GCA_023819625.1 Candidatus Omnitrophota bacterium
ACAATCAAAGGAAAATCTTTTACTTCTAAGCAGTAAATTGCCTCTGGTCCTAAATCCGCATAGGCGAGGAGTTTGACCTTCTTGACATATTTTGATAAGAGGGCTCCACATCCGGCATAAGTTAAAAGATAAACTGCTTTGTATTTTTTGATTGCCTCAACTACCCCTTCTGACCGCCTACCCTTTCCAATCATTGCCTTTATGCCGGCCTTAAGTAAAAAGGGACTAAATTCATCCATGCGCGAACTTGTAGTTGGGCCGCAAGCACCAATAATTTTTCCTTTTGGTCTCCTTGTCGGGCCGCAATAATAAATAAGAGCACCTTTTAAATCAAACGGTAATTTTTTATGCCTTTTAATCGCCTCGACTAATCTCTTATGCGCCTGGTCGCGTGCCGTATAGATTATGCCGGTGAAGGAGATGCACTGACCTACTTTTAAATTTTTAAATCGATTTGTTGGCATAACGTAGGGCATGACAACTAATATTTACCGCTACAGGAAGACCGGCGATATGCGTCGGATAAGTTTCAATATTAACCCCTAATGCAGTTGTCCTTCCGCCTAAACCCATTGGGCCAATGTTTAGTTTGTTAATCTGGCTTAATAAATTTGATTCGAGTTTAGTGTAGAGTGTAGAGCGTTTAGCGTATAGATCTCTCAGTAATGCCTTTTTCGCTAACCAACAGGCATAATCCGCAGTGCCACCGATACCTACCCCCACCACAAAAGGCGGACAGGCATCCGGACCAGCAGATTTAACAGCTTCCACAATAAATTTTTTAATCTCCTCAATGCTTGCGGTAGGACTAAACATCTTTAACTGTGTCTTATTCTCACAGCCAAAACCCTTGGGTAAAACTTTAAGTTTTATTCTATTGCCCGGTACAATATCAATGTGGATTATTGGTGGTTGATAAGTAGGTTTACCTCTTAATAAAGGGTCTTTCACAATGGAATCGCGCAAAAAACCTTTTTTATAACCTAACTTAACTCCTTGCGTTATTGCCTTTTTTAAATTACCGCGGATTTTTACGTTTTCGCCTAATTCCACAAAAACACACACCAAACCCGTATCCTGACAGATGGCTAATTTTTCCCGACGGGCAATAGCCGCATTTTTAATAATTGCGCCTAAAATCTCTTTTGCCTGCTTCTGGGGTTCTTTTTTGTAAGCATACCTTAATGCGCGAAGCACATCAGCCCTTAAGAAAAAATTTGCCTTAAGGCATAAATCACAAACTGCATTTTTGATTTTCTGCGCGGAAATTATTCTCATTTTCCCTTATATTCCCTGATAACCGTGGTCGTAATTCCACCGCGCGGATTAAAAATTCCGCTGATCTTTGCCCAGCGGGGCTTACAGGCCTTAACAAAATCCTCTAAAATTTTATTGATTACATGTTCATGAAATATCCCCACATTTCGATAGAATATCGTATACATCTTCAAAGACTTTAATTCTATGCAGTATTTATCCGGTGAATATTCAATTCTTATGGTGGCAAAATCTGGCAGGCCGGTCTTAGGACAAATACAGGTAAATTCAGGAATTTCAATAGTTATGGCGTATTCTTTATCCGCATATTGATTCTTCCAAACCTCTAATTTAGGGGTTTTTAAATTGCGAACACTCTCCTGTAAGCCCTCATAAGAAGATTTTTTCATTTTAATCCTATAACCTTATGCATCTGCGGAATTACACATGCTGCAATGCCATTTTTAAGACACAGCTCTTTAAACCGATTTAATTTTTTATCCAAAAGTCTTCCTCTTTCTTGATTATCCGGCTGTAGCACCAAAACCGTCGCTGAGTTTACTTCCTTAATCAAATCTATCGCCTCAAATAGATCAACATCCTCTGTAGAATGGCAAATAACGGCTTTTAAAAAAACCTCTTTTCTTTGCGCAACCTTAAGGAATTTACGGTGTACAGGCCAAAGTTTACCTTGACCATAGGAACCAGGGAGCTTCAAATCCATCGCAATAATATCTACATTATCTATAACTTCCTCTAATTCCCCCCAAAGCGTACCATTGGTTTCTAAATAATTTTTGTGTCCTTCGCGATGTGTTAATTCCATTATTACCTTTAGAAAATCCTTTTGCAAAAGTGGCTCTCCGCCGGTAAAAGAGATAGAATGAAAATCTTTAGGATAAAGCCGAATCTCTTCAAGTAGCTCTTCGGGTACGTATTCCATAAAACTCGTTAATTTAGTGTCACAGAATTTGCATTCAAGATTACAGCCGAAGAAACGCACAAAAAGCTGTCTTTCTCCCAAATATAATCCTTCGCCTTGTATACTCTCAAAAACTTCGGCAATTTTTGCTTTCATAACCCATTGTAACTCTTAATATTCGGAGGTCTCACCTCCAAATATGTTGTTCAATAAAGGGTCTTTTAGTCCTGCTTCTATAAATCCCTTTTGCCGAAAATAACAACTCTGACATCTTCCGCAAGGACGCCTACTCCCTTGATAGCAAGACCAGGTTAAGGCAAACGGCACCGCTAATTTTTCCCCCAGTTTAACAATCTGGGCCTTTGTCTTATTTATTAAAGGAGTTTTTATTTCAATTTTTCTATGTTCAACTCCTGCCTTTGTCCCCAAAGAGATTACCTTGCGGAATGCCTGATAAAATTCATCCCGACAATCGGGATAACCCGGGTAATCCTGGGTATGCGCGCCAATAAAGATTGCCTCTGCCTTTATTGTCTCGGCATAAGATAAAGCAAAACTTAAAAAAATGATATTTCGTGCCGGCACATAAGTAACAGGTATCGTAATTGGTAATTGGTAATTGGTAATTGGTAATTGGCTTTTTTTGTCTAAAAGAGCTGAACCCTTCCAGGGTAAATTTATTTTCAAAACTTGATATTGACAATTTGCTTTTTTTGCTATCTTTATTGCACTTTCAATTTCTTTTCGGTGACGCTGGCCATAATCAAAGATAAGACAAAAACATTTAAAACCTTGTGCTTTGGCAAAATATAAAGTTGTCGCCGAATCCAATCCACCAGACAAAAGAATAACTGCCTTCTTATTCTTCATCCGGTCTTCCTTTATCCCTATTCCTCACCCAGAAGGAAGGGCGGGGCTCATAAGTGGCGCAAGAATCTTCTGATTCCCAAACCGTTACTTTCTGTAAACCCTTAAATTCTGACCTCAGGCGATTATATATGTATTTAGCTATATTCTCTGAAGTAGGATTAACTTTCCTAAAGTAAATTATGTTATTTAAGTATTTATGATCTAGGGTCTCTAAGACCTTTTCTAATTTCGTTCTTAAAATTTTAAAATCTATCACCATTCCTGTTTTATCTAATTGTGGACAACTAACTGTTACTTCTACTTTCCAGTTGTGACCGTGAAGTTCCTCGCACTTACCTTTATAAGCGCGCAGGTTGTGGGCAGAACTGAAACTGCCTCTTACGCTTACACTATACATTGACTCTCCTTACATCCTTTAGTGGTTTGCCTAAAAATCTCTCTGCCAAAACACTAAACCAATTAGGGTTATCTGTTACATAAAACTTAAGTTTTGCCTTATTTTTTTTTCTCTTAAGCATGCCTTCATGGGTTAAAATCTTCTTTACTTCTACGGCTACTTGTTTAGCCGAATCTATTAAAGTAACGCGGTCTGTCATTAGCGTTTTAATCAGCGGCTTTAACAAAGGATAATGCGTGCAGCCTAGGATTAATGTATCTGCCCTAGCATCTTTTATTGGTTTAAGATAGTTCTTTGCCACCTTTAAGACTACCTCACCCTTAAGCCAACCTTCTTCCACCAAGGGAACAAACAAAGGACAGGCGCAACTTACTACCTTAATCTTTGGGTCAAGCTGTCTGATCTGAATTTCATAGGCGCGACTCTGAATAGTTCCTTTTGTACCGATTACACCGATACATTTATTTCGCGTAGCAGAGACTGCCTCTCTGACACCCGGGGCAATCACGCCGACAATCGGCACCTTAAAATAACTTTTAATCGTCGGTAAGGCAACGCTAGAAGAAGTATTGCAGGCAATACAGATAAGCTTTACTTTATGCTTCAATAAAAACAAAATATTTTCGATAGAGAATCTAATTACAGTCTCTTTGGACTTTGTGCCATAAGGTAGGCGCGCTGTATCACCAAAATAAACTATATCCTCATCGGGCAACTGCCGAATTAATTCTCTAACTACCGTTAAGCCCCCTACACCCGAATCAAAAACCCCGATCGGCTGCATTTATCTTGCCTCAGCGAAAAAAACTCTTTTTTGGGCATATGCCTCTATACCCCGGGCAATGGCCTGGGCGATTTTCTGGCGATAATAACTATTTTTAAGCATACACTCTTCATTATAATTGGAAAGAAATCCTACCTCTATCAGTACCGCTGGCATAGAAACACCTTTTAAGACAAAAAAACGTGCCCCCTTGATGCCTAAAATTTTTGTTTCCAGATCTTGATTTACCGCACGACAAATCTGCCGCGCGAGGTCTATAGACTGCGCGCGGTTTGCAGTATAAATCATATCCCAGAGAATAGCCTTTAAATTTATGGAATTGCCGGCAAAATAACTACTCTGTAAATTTAATCTTTCGTGCTGTGCCGCCGCTAAGGCACGGTTGGTGTCATCAATGCGGGGAGAAACATAATATACCTCAAAGCCGCTTAGACTTCTGATGCGATTAGCATTGGCATGAATACTTAAAAAAAGCTCAGCCCCGGATTTATTGGCGATCTCTACACGCCTGGAAAGAGGAACAAATATATCCGTAGTGCGCGTCATTACTACCTCAATTCCTTGAGACCTTAAAATACTGCTTAAGCGCTTGGCAATATCTAAAGTAATCACCTTTTCTCTGATACCGGTTCTACCAATTGCACCAGGATCGCTACCTCCGTGGCCGGCATCAATGACTACTTTTTTAATGGGTAAAACTGCGGGCATCTTGACCAAAGGCGGGGTCGGTTTAAATAGCCCATCCAGAATCTCTTCTCTAAATCTATACGGCACAAGGAGCATACCCTGATAGATTTCAACCGGATGTCTTAAATAAAAAGACCTTCCATCCACAAGCACCAAATTCTCGCCCACCCTAAGATTTATTTTGTGCGTATCTTTTCTTAAAATTGCACTGCGCGTAAATGTATCGTATTCTAAAGCGATATCCTTTACTGCACAAAGTGCTGTCAATGAAACATAATTCACACCATTTATGCGGTAGGTAGGTAGGGTTTCTCGGCTAGGAATTGTAGCACAACCAAATAACAAAATGGCGCATAATCCATAACTAATAACTGAAGTAAATTTTTTTATTTTCATCGATTGGTAATACTAGACAATACCAGAACTTTCTAAACAAAATCTAGATATCAAAGCTGAAATTTTTCATATCATCTTAACCTTTTCAATACCGCCTTCTGAATTACAGAAAATCGGTCTTTAACTCCAAAGTCCTTATAAAGGCTTTCCGTTAAAGAACCTTCTGGGTAATTTGTTTTCTCTTGAATTGCCATAAGTTCAGTTACAACAAGTAAAAATTCTACCGTGAATTCTCCGACTTTATCTAAATCCTTGAACGGTTCAATATGCTCTGGTTTGAAAAATTGAAGGCGCGGAGGAAATGAATTTACAGGTTTTATTGATTTAAGCATTGTTAAAATATGCTCTTTCAAC
>JAMWCK010000086.1 GCA_023819625.1 Candidatus Omnitrophota bacterium
ATGCTTACCAGAGGAATTTTAAGCCCTAACTTATTAATCTCGTCCTCCGCCGCCTTCAAGTGTCCCCAGCCGCCATCAATAAGCACTAAATCTGGCAGGGATAATTTTTCTGCTTTTACCCGCCGATAGCGTCGAGAAATTACTTCTCTAAGCATCTTATAATCGTCGATCTCATCTGTACCCTTGATCCGAAAGCGTCGGTAATTGTTTTTATCGGGTGAGCCTTTAAAAAAACTTACCATTGAACCACAGGCCTCTTTACCAAAGATGCAAGAGATATCAAAGGCCTCAATCCTTTCGGGTAATTTCTTTAATTTAATTAGCTGCCTTAAATCCTCCAACTCATTTAGAGGAAAATGGCCTTTTTGTAATTCTTGAAAAACACTTAAGGCCTGAATTTGGTCTCTAATCTTTGCTGCCTCCTCAAATCTTTTCTCTTCGGCTAGCTTCTTCATCTCATAAGAAAGTTCAGAAAGTAATTCTTCATAATGGCCGCTTAAAAATAATTTTATCTGGCGGATTATCTGAAGATATTGCCGGCGCTTGATATTTCCGCTACACGGGCCAGGACACAGGTTTAGGCGATAATATAGGCAGGGCTTTTTGGGCATGGCCTTACAGGAGCGAAAGCCGAATATCCGACGTAATAACTTAAAGGCTGCCCGCAAGCTTTTTGCATTCGTATAAGGCCCAAAATATTGTGCGTGTTTTGACTTATTTAAATTTTTCCTACGAGAAATAGAAACCGCCGGGAACTTATCCTGTGTAATCTTTATCCAGGGGAATGTCTTATCATCTTTGAGGCTGATATTATAGAAGGGTAGTTTATCCTTGATCAAGGCAGCCTCTTGTAATCTTGCCTGGGCTTCAGAGGCAGTAATTTTATATTCGATATCCGCAATTTTCGAAACCATTATCTGGGTCTTTTGGGAAAGAAAACGTCCAAAATATGACTGGATACGCTTCCTTAAAGAGCGTGCCTTACCCACATAGATTATCCGATTCTCCTTATCCTTAAAAATATATACCCCACAGACATCGGGTATCTCTTTAATTTTATTTTTTAATTTTTCCGTAAGATCCATCGGAATAAATCCTTTATCTCCTTGACCCTTAAAAGAAAACAAAAGACTAAATACGATAAAATGCCAAAAAAGACAGCGATTCCCAAAGGTAAATTTTTAAAGATATAACAGACGCCCCCCATTCCTAAACTGGCAACAAGAATACGCCAGAATGTATTACGGATATCTTTTGTGTCAAAATCCTTAAGTCTTTTTTTTAATATAGAAAACAAAAGCAAAAAACTAACTATTCCCGACATGGATGTTGCTAAGGCAAGTCCAGCAATTTTTAAAGCGAACATAAGGATAGCATTTAAAATAATGTTTATGACTAACGAGACGAAGGCAATCTTCGTCGGCGTTATGGTATCGCGCAGGGCAAAAAAAACCGCCTGAATTACCTTCTTTGCCCCGTAGGCAAAAAGACCCAGACTATAAAAAAATAGGGTCTGGGCGGTAAGTTTTACTGCCACCGCATCAAACCTTTTGCTGGCAAAAAGACCAGCGATAATGGGTTGAGCCAAAACCATAAGCCCTAAGGTTGCGGGAAGCATCACTAACATTGTCGCCCGTAGACCAAAAGAAAGTGTTTTTTTTAATCCCGTATGCGTATCTTCTAAAGCCTGCTCAGATAACGTAGGCAGGATTGCCTGCGAAAGGGAATTAGCAAAGATTCCAAGAGGAAATTGGATCAACCGATAAGAAAAATATAATATGGCCACCCCGCCTTCTCCAACGATAAACGCCAAAGAGCCAAAGATAGAATCCACAAAGTTATTGAGTTGATAAATACCCGTGCTTAAAAGCCGCGGTAGCATAAGCCTGCCGATTACCACGGCCTGGGGATGGTAAAGGTGTCTAAAAGGTTTCAGCCGAAAACCCCTGCGGTATAAAACCGGTATCTGCACTAAAAGCTGTAGAACCCCACCTACCATTACCCCCAGACTAAAGGTAGTCATACTCTCTCCAAAAATCAGCGCAAAGACGATAAGAGAAATATTTAATAGGCACGGGGCAAAGGCAGGTAGAGAGAAATGTTTTAAAGAATTCAAAATCCCCATCGCATAAGCCGCCAGACTGATCAAAAGGATATAAGGAAAAAGGATGCGTGTTAATCTTACAGTCATAGCTAATTTCTCAGGGTTGGCAATAAAACCCGGGGCAATTATCCGCACAATTAAGGGAGCAAAAGTTATACCCAAAATAGTGACGATGCCTAAAATTATAAGTAAAAGATTTAAGACGACATTGGCTAATTCCCAAAATTCCTCTTTGGAGTGTCTTAGGGCGTATTCACTAAAAACCGGCACAATTGCCGCATTGGTGGCTCCCTCACCTAAAAAATCGCGCAATAAATTAGGAATCTTAAAAGAAACTACAAATGCCTCGGCTAAAGGCAAAATACCAAAAACGCGGGCAATCACCACATCGCGAATAAACCCCAAAAAACGCGAAATTAGGGTAGCCAGACCAATCACGCTGGCAGACTTAGTAATAGATTTGCCTGTTGACATAATTATCTAATTGTGCTTTAATATATAAACTTATTTTATCTTAAAGGAGGAAAATTATATGCCCAGGCGTAAAACTTCATTAAAGAAAAAACGTCAGGATGAGAAGCGGCGCCAACGTAACTTAAAAATAAAACAAAGACTAAAAAAAACAATAAAAAAATTTGCTGGCCTCATTCAGGCAAAAAATATTCCAGAGGCAAAAACCTTCTTAAGCCAGGTCTATTCCCAATTGGATAAGGCCGCAAAGAAAAGGATTATTCATCCCAAAACTGCCAGCCGAAAAAAGGCGCGTTTAGCGCATTGGCTTGCCAAGGCAACACAAACTTAAGACTAATTTTTCTAAGGCAAATCTGGGTTTTAGTTGGCTTGTTTTTATCTCTCGGTCACAATCTAAGAGGGCCTTCAGCCTTCTTTTTCTTTCCCTGGGTGAGACAATATCCTTCTGCCAGGCATATCTTAAGCCACCTAAAATTCTCTCGGGTCTTTCCTGTTTTTCTAAGAGTTGATTTAATAAGCGAAGTGCCGCATGTGGACTTTTCCCCGGGCCTATCTGGTGCGAGAGCATAAAAGTATCTGGGGAAGGGTTCTCTTTAAAGAATAAGACATTAACAGAGTTTAAGATGCGGTCTATAAATCTTTCTTGCGTGGTGCGGTTTACCCTGCCCTTGCGCACAGCTACAGAGGCGAAGTTTACATCTAAAATAAGCAGAATATACGGGTATGGGTCTTCAATATATCTTAAAATAAATTCTTTAATTTCTTCTTTTAAGTCCTCGGCATCTTTTATGATGACGATGCGCCTCTTTGCCTTTACGGGTAAGGTAGCGAGTCTCTCCTGTAGTGTCTTTAAGTCCAATTCCTTAGCATATAATCTGTCCAGATTAAATTGTTCTACCTCCTGAGACAGAAACTCTTCTCTTAATTTTTTGATTTTTGCATCCTTGGCGGGTGAATTCGGACCGATGAGTAGATAAACGGCGGGTGCTTTCTTTACCATTCCTCAACTGCGCGTTCAACTATCCTGCGGGCTAAGTCATTAATGCTTTCGGTGATGGCCTGGCTTTCGGTCTTCGCCAGATTTCCCCGCGTAAAATAAGTGTAGTCGCCAGTAAAATTACTTTCCTCCCAAAGGAGTTTGTTTTCCTTGTTGTCCCAAAGCTTGAGGTTTACAACGATATTAATCCGGTATTCCTCTACTTCATCATTTGCATCATATCTTAAAGGGTCCTTGCGAAAATCAATCAATTCCCCTTTTAGGATTAAATCCGCATCCTCTGATTTTGTTGGCCTTAGATTTCCATCAAAAAGAAATTTATCCACCAGCGCCTGGGTAATATCCGTCTCAAGATAAGGTCGGTAGATTTTATATTTACGCGCTGCATCGCTCTCATAGGTAATTTCTATCTTATTGACAAAGGGTTTAATATAGATGGTGCGGTATCTATCCAGAATCAGTGCGCGCCTGGTATAACCGCAACCCACCGCCACAAAAAATAAAATTACAGAAGCAAAATACAGCACTATCTTTCTTCTCATTTCTTTTTCTTCTCCAGAACCTGTATTCTTTCTAAGGCCTTGGCTGCCCAGGGAGTATCCGCATAATTTTCTACAACCTCTTCATAATAAATCCTGGCCGCAGCGCAGGACTTTTGTTTTTCGTAAAACCTGCCGATATTGTAATTTGCCTCGGCTTCCTTTTCCCTTAAACTTTGGATATTCTTCTCGGCATCACGCGATAAAACGGCGTCGGGATACTCTTTTACAAATTCCTCAAATTTCTCCTTTGCCTCACTCGTTGCCCACTGGTCATATTCCGGACTGCGCGAGACCGCTGCCCGACAGGAGGCAATCTGAAATCTGGCTGCCTCCACCCATTCACTCTGCGGATAATTGGAGATAACTTTATTAAATGCCTCTTCTGCCTCATAATATCGGCTCAGCCCTTTTAAGACAAGACCCAGTTTATACTGCGCCGCGGGGGCCAAAGGCCCATAGGTTGAATTCTCAATCACTTTGGTAAATATTTCAATCGCGGGATTTTCTACCGGTAAGGTTAACCCCAAGGCCTTTCGTTTCTCTCCGGCCATAAATCTTTCGGCAATCTTATATTCGTGCTCAATTATTTCTTGAATCCGTTCGGAAAAGGGGTATTTATCAATGACCTTTTGATAAGCCAGATATGCCTCGTATAGATTTCCTTGTGCCTCTTCAATTAACCCCAAATAATATTGGCTCTCGGCAGCCTCCGCAGACTTGGGATAGGCCTGAAGCAATTTTTTGAACTCGCGTTTTGCCTCCTCATATTGCTTTAAGTCGTAAAAACTCCGGGCGAACTCAAACTGTTCCTTTGGCGTAGGCCGTGGCATCGTCTTAGGGTTCACCCATTTTTTTGTCTTAGGCGTCCAGATCCAGTAGGGATATATGGCTTCGGGGTAAAAGGTAAGAAAGACCACAAAAATCATAAAGGAGATTAACCTTCTCATAAATTAACTTTAACACAGATATTAAATTTTGTCAATCTTTCCTTTTCTCTTAAGGTAACGTCAAGCAAAAAGTGTACAAATTACATCTTTGTGGTTAGAGGAACATAACCAACCGGTGAGGTTGGATGGAAAGAATACTAAAAATTAAAAAGTAAAGACTGCAAAGGGAATCTTGGACAGCCACAGAGAAATAGCCACCAAAAGAAGACTCAAGAATTCTATAGTTTTAGCAAATAAAGGACTAAGCCAAGGCAAAAGAAACTCACCCGCGATTAAACTAAAACCGCTTAAGGTAATTAGTGCTGCCAGAGGCACAATTAATAGATTTGCCAGAACCGTAACCAGAGAAAACAACTTAAAATAATATGCCACAAACCCCAAGGTTCCTATCCAGCAAGAAAAGGAAA
>JAMWCK010000087.1 GCA_023819625.1 Candidatus Omnitrophota bacterium
ATCTCACTGAATAATCCCAAGAGGTTCCCCAATCAGCAGCCATTCCTCTTAGAAGAGCTATGGATTGCGGGGCATAATCTTTTTTAATTTTTTCTTCCTCATTTTTTTAATGATCACTGCTTCATTTTTTCATCTTGTCTAATTTATCTTTATTTTTCATCCTCACCTCCTTTATAAGTATTACGACTAATCTATTGACTTTACAAACCCCATATATTTCTCCAGAGAAGTATAATTAAATAGATTGACAAAATCATTGAGGAATTGTGAATTTTTTGTGAATTTTAAAGGGAATAAAGAGGAAGAATTTTAGGCCTTGTGAAGGGTAAAACTAAAGGTGGAGCCTATACCTAACTGAGATTTAACCCAGACTTCACCACGGTGAGCAAGGATGATGTGCTTAACGATAGAAAGACACAAGCCTGTTCCGCCCAGCTGGCGTGAACGTGCCTTGTCAACGCGGTAAAATCGCTCAAAGATGCGCGGTAGGTCTTCTTCCGGAATGCCGATCCCGGTATCGGATACATCTATCTGAACAAATTTTTCTTTTAAAGATGCGCTTATTTTTACTGAACCACCTTCGGGAGTATACTTTATGGCATTATCCAGAAGATTTAAGAAGACCTGGGATAATCTCTTCTCATCCGCTAATACCTTAGGCAAATTATCCGGTAAATCTAGGTAAATAGAAATGGATTTTTCTTTTGCCTGTTTTTTCAAGACCTCTACGCAGTCCTTTGCTATCGCTTTTATCTCAAGAGGGGCAAATGACATTTTCATCTTTCCGGATTCTATCTTAGAAAGATCTAACAAATCGTCTATGAGATGGGCCAGGCGATTACTATCGTGATAAATAATATTTATAAATTCTTTAACGTTATCTTTATCTTCAATTGCCCCTTCAAGCAGTGTCTCTGCATATCCTTTAATGCTGGTTAAGGGTGTGCGCAGTTCGTGTGAGACATTCGCCACAAAATCCTGTCTTATCTTTTCTAATCGCCTCAACTGCGTAATATCATGAAAGACTAAAATTGCCCCCTCAATGATGTTATTTCTAATAATTGGGGCGCTGTTAATTTTGAACACCTTCTCCTCAGGGGCAATAAGCGAAATTTCCGCGGAAATTAAATCTTGTTCTCCCTTAAGGGTTCTCTCTACGATCTCTTGAATACTGACATTACGAATTACCTCTAAGGCCATTTTGCCTTCTACGGGAGAGTCAATAAGAAGCACCCTCCTTAAAGATGGGTTCATAAGGACAATATTTGCCTCTTTATCAACAACTAACACCCCCTCAAACATACTGGAAAGAACGGTCTCCAGTTTTGCCTCGCCCGCGCCAGCTGAATCTGTCTTTTTCTTTAATTCTAATTCCTTCTGTGCTAGAGAAATTTTAAGTCTTTGCACCAGCTTAGATTGTGTATGGAGTTTAAATAAAAAGATTAAAATAATACCTAATAAAATTATAACCATGTCCTAGTCCTCATCGTCCTCTTCCTTAAATCTATATCCTAAGCCAGTAACCGTTTCAATCATCTTTCCCGCCTTGCCTAATTTTTCTCTTAAGCGCTTAATATGCGTATCCACGGTGCGCGTGTAAACCTCTGCATGCATATCCCAGACGTCACTTAAAAGCCTCTCCCTCGTCTGCACACGGCCTCGCCTTTCCATAAGCGTAACCAATAATTTGAATTCCATCGGCGTAAGATCTATCTCTTTTTGCAAAACTTTAACTTTATGTCTAGGGATATCCACAGTAATGATTCCCGCACTAAGAATGTCTTTTTTGGGCTCCTCTGTCTTGGCCCTTCTTAAAATTGCCTTTAGCCTTAAGACAAGCTCTCTTAGACTAAAAGGCTTTACAATGTAATCATCCGCACCCAGCTCTAAACCCACAATTCTATCTACCTCTTCACCTTTAGCCGTAAGCATAATTATGGGAATATGTTTTAAGCGATTATCTTGTTTTATGCTACGACAGGCCTCAAAACCATCCATTCCCGGAAGCATTATATCTAAGATAATTAAGTCTATAGGATATCTATTTAGAACCTCTAATGCCTCTTTGGCACTGGAAGTAGTAAAACAATCAAAGCCTTGTTTTTCTAAATTATACTTGACTAGTTTGGATATATTTTTATCGTCCTCAACAATTAAAATTCTTTTCATAAAAACTGTTTTTGTTTTTAATCGGGAAACTTTCCCTCTATCCTTCTAGTTAGTCCTTTCCTGCTGGTTATGGTTATTTTAGAATCCATAACTATTCATTACTTTTTTAATTGAACAAAATAGTTATAAGTGCATAGAGATATTTTGGCAATAAATTCCTTAGCGGCTGCACTATTTGCGTCTGTGTGTTTAGTTAAGACTACAATGATAAAATCACCATTGCGACTAAATACTATTCCTGCGTCATGGCAGATGCCGTGCTCAAGGCCGGTCTTATGCGCAACGGTTATTTCTACAGGTAAATACTTCGGGATACGATCATTTATCCGTGTCAGTTTTAAAAGAGATATACATCTATCCGAAACGAGCTTGTCCCCCAATTTCCTGTGGTATATCTTATCCAATAACAAGGCCATATCTTCGGCGGTGGTATAATTCTCAACTCCCTTATTCCGCAAATGATAATCGGCAATCCTTCGCGACAGACGGGTATTCTTTAGGCCAAAGGATTCAAACATCTTATTCAAATAATCAATACCCATTAAGTGCGTAATTATATGTGTAGCGGTATTATCACTTTCATAAATCATAAGGCCAATGAGTCTTTCAATGCTAAAGGTTGTGCCTGCAGGCATCTCCTTTAATAAACCTGAACCGCTAAGTTTATCCGCGGCCTTTAATTTGATATGGCGATTGAGTTTAATCTGTCCTTGTTCCACCGCTAAGAAGCATGCCGCCATCAAGGGAATCTTGGCCAGGCTTGCTGAAGGAAATAACCTCGTTTTCTCATAAGAAAATTCCCAATCCGTTTCCATATCCTTAATCACTATTCCCACCTCACCCTTAAACTGGCTTATCTGGGTCTGGAGGTCTCGCTGTAATCTCTGCCAGGCAGCATTTCGCCCTTCATAGAAAAGTCGTTCTTGTTTGGCTTTTTGAAATTTCACATAATACTTTTGGCCAAGATATACACCCACCCCTACGAGGATAACTACTGTAATAAATAAGAATATTTTCTTTGCCTTCATTTTTATCGCGATAAATATTTGTTTTACTTAAGAGACCTTCCTTCTTAAAAATCTTTTCCGCAAAAACAAAAATAGTATTACCCTTTTTACTCCTTTAAGTATTTATTTAACTCAGTCCAGGTTTCCACACCCACAACCGAGTAACCTATACTTACAAACAAAAATAAAAGCGTAATTACTAGCATTATCTTCTTCATTGTCTTGCCTCATCTAATTTTTCTAATTCCGCTATCAGTCTATCGAATTTTGGTTGTACTTGGGAAATTAAAAATTCTTTTTATCTTCTGCGGATGATTTAGTTTCCTCTCTTTCTCCGCTGAATGCCTTTAGTCTATCAATAAGCGGTTCTATTTCACTCCACGTATTCCTGGGAATATAGCGCTGAAGTGAATTTAGCTTTATTTTGTTTTCTAATTCCGTAATCTCCTGTTTAATTTTATTCAAAAATTGCTCTCTTTCGGTGTATCTTCGGTTTAAGCGCATCAACTCCCGCTGTAAATCCTCGCTTCTTTTTTCATAGAATGCGGTATCCTCTCTTGCGCTTAGTAACTCTTTTTTTAAAAAATAAACCTTAAACCCTAAGACAAGCGTTAAGACACTTAAAAATATAATGGGTGTTAATTTCATAATAATTTATTTTTCAAAAATATTATTCTCCTATTATCTGTACGACTATCTGGCGTTTGCGCGGACGGTTATCAAATTCGGCCAAAACTAACTGTTGCCACTCCCCCAACATTAACTGCCCATCTACAAAGGGAATAACTAAAGATGGCCCCTGCAAGGCCGCCCTTAGATGACTGAAGCCGTTGGCATCACCCCAGGTATCATCGTGGGCGTAATGCCTATTTTTTGGAATTAATCTCTCGTATAATTCTTCCATATCCTTTATCATCCCCGGCTCATATTCAAAGGTAGTGATACCGGCAGTTGAACCAACCACAAAAATAGTGATATTTCCTTTTTTAAGTCCCGTGCTTTCAAGGAGCTCTTTAATTTTTCCTGTAATATCAATCAAATCGGGATTACCTTGGGTATTTAGGATAATTTTTTGATTTATGATTCTCATCCTTTAAGTACAGTTATTTTATCACCAGCCTTAATATTTTTAAGGAGAGATATATCAGTGGTTATCTTTCCTACAATATTTACTTGCGAGGCAGGTTTAGGTTTATTATTATCTGTGCTGGCGGGAGTCCGGCCAAAGAAAACACAAAGACAACTACCTTCTGGCCAATAGGCAATATCACCTATTTCTACATCTAAAGTGGCATCTTCGGGTAGACAATGAAGAGGAATTCCAAAATATACCTCATCACCCCAGGTATTTACCTTTGCCTCAAAGGGAAGCTTCTCATAAATCTTTAAGGCAGTCTGAGAATTATTAAGCTCACCTTCTACGGTTACCTTTGAGGTTTTAAGGATAATTCTTTTCATTTTATTCTTGCTTTTGAGACGATAATTTAGCTACTTTTAATTCTTCAATTGTCTTTCTTATCCTTGCTACCCGTTCAGGGGAACTCGGATGGGTAGATAAAAAATTATCAATCATACTCGCAGGTATTTCTATCGCAAACCTTTCTTCAACTTGTGCACAGGTCTCCACATCGTAACCGGCATAATAGACAAATTTTGTGCCAAAATAATCCGCCTCTCTTTCTAGGTCTCTTGAATAAGCAGTAGTAAAGATGTTACCTATCTGATCTACCCCGCGCATAACCCCTTCACCACTACCTGGCGAAATGCTTTCTGCCGCAATACCTAAGGCCAATGCCGCAAGCCAGGTTAAAATCTGGCCGCCTTCTGCCTTGCTAACATGTCCTCTTACGGCATGGGCTAACTCATGTGCCAATATCGCGGCAATCTCATCATCAGACCGGGCAAAATTCATTAATCCATAAGTAACAAAAATAGATTCTCCATCGGTGGCAGCGTTGACCTCGGGTAAATCCACCATTATTATCGGTAAATTCACCGGAATCTTACCTATCTTTACTTCTAAATCCATGGTTTGATTTCCTCTTAAAATTTCTAATTTTAGCAAATCATTTATTTTAAATTTAGAGACAACAGCACTAAAACGATAAATATCATCTATTTTAATTTTATTTATAGATACCAATACATCTGCTGGCTGTAGCCCACTTTCAAAGGCCGGGCTTTGTTCTTTTACCACAATAATTACCACGCCTTTATCAACGCTTAGATTGTATATCTTCTTTAAATATCTATCTATTTGGGCACA
>JAMWCK010000088.1 GCA_023819625.1 Candidatus Omnitrophota bacterium
CCATTAAAAGATGAAGAAGATAGAGAAATTAAATAAAAAGGCACAGGTTTTGTTAGAAACCACGCTGGTTTTTATTGGTCTTACTTTACTGGCAATCGGAGCCATGCGGTTGTTTTCCAACTTAAACCAGAATATGCTTGAGCGGTTTAGGCTTTATAAAAATAGCCGTATTCCGGCAATGAATAGTCTGGTTCCGGGCATAGGCAGGGGTATGGAGCCCAGGAGCTATTTAGAGTTGGGTTCTTTTTCTAAAGGAGGTAGCCCGGGAAGCTATATTTATATTCCTGAACTGGGAGATATTTCCCAGCAGGACAGCAGGGTGGCTGAGGCACAGTTAAAACTTAAAGAGATGGATAACATTTTAAACTTTATCCTTTTGTATAAATTAAATCAGGTTAAGGAAATCGTCGATTATCTTGACCGCCAGCATGGATGGCAGCAGGGGTGGGTTTGCCCGCCTTATTATTCGGATTATTCGTATTATTCGTGTCATTATTTACCAGATATCGACTCTTATTACCGGCCCAAACAAGAGATTATTATCCTCTGTAATGAGATGATTAGAGATAGCAGAAAGGCATATTCCAATATTACCGCGGCAATAAATTTATTGAAGGAGGTATTAGAGGGTCCGGCTAATCCAGCTAAACCCTATGGACCATACGACCCGCTTACTTGTTCAAGGGATGACCCCTGGACCTGCCAAGACCCACGGCTACCTAAATACACGCCGCAAGATTCCCCGGATGCTGAGACTGAGCGAGAAGCAAAAAGCAAATTTTTATTTTTATTAGAAGTATACCAGCCTGCCTATGACCGGGCCGATGAGGCTATTAAACAGAGACGCGAGCTTCTTAAGAAAACAATTGAAAGTTTAAGATCAGCAAGGGGGGAACCTGATAATCCTAATGATGATGGCTCAGGTCTGTATTATTTGCTTTACAAAGTTCCGATTAATACCAACGGTTGGCGAAGAGAACCTTATCCTTCACAAACAGGAGTTTTGGGTCGCCTGGAGTTTATAAAGTCCAATATCCTAGAACTTGACTCGGGGGGGAACTGGTGGCGGCGGGCTCGTCATCCTCACAGCAATTCCATAAGGGTGCTGAATGAGATGCTGGAGTTTACCGGAAGGGTATCTCCCGCTGTATTTAGTAATGATTTTGCTGGGGAAATCAAAGAGGTATATAACTTAGTCAATGGTGCGCCTACTGAAGAAGATATCGTCAAGGCCTTAGGAAAAGTAAGTGCCTGGGGAGAGTTACTTTATCCCGACAGTTCAGACCAAGGTCAGAGGATTGATCTGACAGATGATATCAGCAAGATAAATGAGTGGTTAGAAGGGCAGGGAGAAGAACCAATTTCTGCTTCATTAGATGGGGTGGAATATACCAGAAATATTTGCGAGGAGATTGCCTCTGATCTGGAGATGGCCCTGGAGAATTGGCCAGAGCAATATTATTTGAGATTGGCGCGGTTAGAGATAGAGGTGCTTTATGAAGTGGCACAGATTAATTACCGCGATAATTATCACCCATGAAGAGAATAGGTTGAACCCAAAAAACGGCAATTTTGGTCATATTTCTACTCGTGGTGAGGATAAGATGGGTTTAGATTATGGCAAAAGAAGTAGCAAAGGAAACAGAAAGGCTCAGGTTGCGCCGTTTATGAGCCTGGTTTTGGTGGCGGTGATATTGGCGATCGGCGCCACCATGCTCATCGGAGAATTGGTTTATCAGAAGATACATCTGAATAATGTCGTGGATTCTGCGCTTATTTCTGCAGGTGCGGATTTAGCCCGCAGTTTAAACCTCATTCGCCAGATACATTTTCGGCTCTTGCTTAACCATATTCGCCTGCAGGCAATGCTTCTGGCAAGGGGCGTCTGGCCTTCTAAAGGTAGCGCGAAGCTATTTGCGTTTGGTTATATAGAGGGGATAAACCGCGGAAGGCAATTATACGGCCAGGCAAAGGTAATTGCTCAAGATATGCCCAAAGAGATTCGCAGTATGCTCTTTGAGCGTATCCTGGGTGGACTGGTAGATGAACCGAAAGCATTTACCTATAAACAAGGACGGCCCGGAGAATTAGATTACGAGAAATATTTGGATACAGATTCACCTTTTCAGGTTACTTTCCGCAATCATAAAAAGTCCTATAAAGAGTCCCACAAAAAAGATTGGAAAGATTGGTGGGAAGAGGATATTTATTCCTATTCCTGGCACCGACAGGCGGTGCCGAAATGCGCAGTGCGCAACAACCACGGTAAATGCGTTAAATATGTATGCGCTGAGCCACCTAATACTGTCTCTGAAAATTGTCAACGTATAAAATATGAAATTAAACCCGGCGTCCTTAAGGTAGGAGAGGAGCCGGCAAGGGAGGCAGAAGGAGAAAGATTCGCTGCTTATCTAAAAGTAGCGCTGGATAACGCGCCAAGGCAGATTTATGTAAAAGCCCAGAAGATGGTTCTGTTTTTTCTCTATCAATGTGGTAAATCGGTATGTCCGGGATTTTTGCCCAATCCCTATGCCTGGATAAGTCGGCTGAGCGTATCGCCCAGCAATGTATTTGGGGTAAATGTAAGGCAAATGCCCTTGCGCGTTTTTCCTTATTTTCTGCCTGAGATACCAGAAAGAAAAGAAGGAGAAAGCGATGAGGAGTATCAAGCTAGATTAGAAGAGTATTACAAAAAGAGAGAGCTAAAGCAGGAAAGCAAGATTAATATCACGGGAGGGATCTGGTCAGGATATGATGTGCGCTTGGCACAGTAAAAATAAGATTAAGATAATGATATTGGTCTTTTTTCTCTGGGGGATGACTTTTTGCTGGGCAATGGATGTGGAGATGCTGAAGTTACCTCTTCCTCGAGAAAGCCAGAATATTTGGCAGGATAAATCTGTGGAGGTAAATAATATCAAGGTGCAGGCTAATTTTCTTACCAGCAATTTAGGCAAAGAGGAATTGAGCAAATTCTATCAGGAGCTTTTAGGTCAAAACGGCTGGAAATTAACAGACCACGATGAAGACCAAGACATTATGTGTTTTACCCGCAATGGCAATTACTTTTATGTAGCGATAGTAGAGGACGCTGGAAGAAAGGACGCTGGAAGAAGCAGTGTCTATCTGGTCAAGAGCCCTAGTGATCTACGCTTATGCCGGACTCTGGTAGATTATTTCTTCAAGCCAGAAATAGCCCCTGATGCCGAAGGAAAAGATGCGCCAGATATTCCGCGTTATCCCGGAAGTAGAAGACGGCTGAATATCTTTACTAAAGAAGAAGGCCAATTCCTGATGTATGAGACAGAGGCAGCGCCCAAAGAAGTAGAGGGTTTCTATCGCAAGATGCTTACTCAGTATGGTTGGGAGCTTATGCCACAGTTAAATCCGGCTTTACTGGCGAGGTTTAGTGAGGCAAGAGAGGCCTTAAAAAATGTCTGCCTCCTGGGTTTTCAGCGTGGGCAAGAGATGCTTTTTATTACTGCCTATCCTACGCCGCGGGAGGTCTCAAAGGCGCGAACACTCATTTCTATTACCCGAAATTTTTACCAGGAACTTTATCCTGAGGGAGAATAAAGATGATCTTTTTGCTGATTGTACTTTTGATTATAGGTTCTGTAATTTTGCTGGTCTTAGCCGGAGCGCCTTTATTGTTTCAGGTGATTAATACCTGGATGCGCCGTAAGGAAAAAACTGTAGCCCGGCAATTAGACCGGATGTTTTATGAGAAAAACCCTAAGGAAATCCTGCGGCTTTATTTTATCCTCCCGCCTATTTTAGGACTGGCGGGATATTTTATCTTTCGGTCTTTTTTACTTTTTTTTCTCGGTATATTTTTAGGTTTGTTTATTCCCAATCTTATCCTAAAGATAAGAGACAGCCAGCGCCGGGTGAAATTTAACAGTCAAATTTTGGATGCGATTATGATTTTATCTTCTTCGCTTAAGGGAGGCCTGTCGTTTTTGCAGGCGCTGGAGGTTCTGGCGGAAGAGATGCCTCAGCCAATGAGTCAGGAGATCGGCATGATAGTCAGAGAAAATAAAATGGGGGTAAGCTTAGAAGAAAGTTTAAAAAGTTTAAATCAACGTATGCCTAGCGAGGACCTCAATCTTCTAATTAGTTCTCTACTCGTAGCGCGCGAGACGGGCGGAGACTTTACCAAGGTTTTAAGTCGGCTCTCTACTACCATCCGCGATAACCGTAAACTTAAAGAGAATGTGCGCACCTTGACCTTGCAGGGAAGGATGCAGGGAATAATTATGTCTGTTTTGCCGTTTTTATTTGTCTGGTGGGTAGTGAATTTTAACCGCCACCATTTTGACATTATGTTTCAAAGCGATATCGGCCGGATGCTTTTGGTATTAGCGGTAATTTTACAGATAGTGGGGATGTTTTTAATCAGAACATTCAGCACGATAAGGATATAAAGATGATGCCGTTAATTAGTTTTTTAATTGCTCTGGCAATACTTTTTATCAGCTGGGGTATAGCGCAGCATTATGCCCGCAAAGAAATCCGCTTCAAACTACCGGTGGGAGCAGCACGGTTAAAGAAAAAAAGAACATCGCTTATCCTTCAGAGAATATTTCCCTTTAGCCGCAAACTCATAGAGAAAAGTGAGTTAGGAATTAAGATAAAGAATACACTGGATGCTGCCCATGTAAAACTTAGTGTGCAGGAATTTTTGAACCTCAAGATTCTTTTGATGCTCGTTTTAACGTTGGTAGCCATATTCTCTTTTGGTAAATTCAATCCGGCAATAGTATTGGTAGCCTTAGCAGTTGGCTACATTTTGCCTGATTTTTATCTGCAGCGGAGGATTAGGCGGCGCAAACAGAATATCGCCCGTGTCCTTCCTGAAACAGTAGATTTATTGGGATTGTGTGTGGAGGCGGGGTTGGATTTTACCACGGCGGCGAGATGGATAATTGATAAGACCACTCCTACGCCGATGACGGAAGAATTGAGTTTTGTCCTGGAAGAGATAAAGTGGGGAAAGTCCCGTATTCAGGCCTTAAGGGATATGGCAAAACGTTTGAATATCCCGGAGGTGAGCTCTTTTGTGCAGAGTTTAGTGCTGGCGGAGCGGATGGGTACGCCGGTAAGCGAGGCATTTGCCATACTCTCTGAGGATACCCGCTTACAGCGTTTTCATCGGGGGGAACGCTTTGCCATGCAGGCGCCGATCAAGATACTTATTCCGTTAATATTCTGCATCCTGCCTGTAATTGCGATTATTATTGGTGGACCGATATTTTTACAGTTTATGCAGGGTGGTTTATTAAAAGGACTCCGATGAGAGGATTGAGGAGAAAAAAGATTATAAGGGTTATAAGCGTACTTTTGGTGATGAGTTTTTGTTCTTACTCTCTTGCCTGGGCAAGGTATGAAGACTTAAGAAAGA
>JAMWCK010000089.1 GCA_023819625.1 Candidatus Omnitrophota bacterium
TCATCGTCAATTACTAAAATGCGTTTACGTTTAGCCATATCTCTCACCTCTTTTCTTGGCCGCGGGTAAGGTAAAATAAAAACTTGTGCCTTTGCCTCTTTCGCTGTTTAGCCAAATCTTTCCCCTGTTGGCCTCAACGAGTTGTCTGACCATAGCAAGACCAATACCTGCGCCTTCTTTCTTCTGTCCATTTTCACCGCGTTTGAATAATTCCCAGATTTCTTCCTGATCTGCCTTGGCAATTCCACAACCTGTATCACTAACTTCAGTTAAAATTTCCTGGGGATTCGCTTGAGAAACCTTAACTGTAATCTTACCTTCTTGAGTATATTTTATCGCATTGGTAAGTAACTCATTCAGTATCCTTTCTACAGATAAAGGATCAGCATATAAAAAGAAATTTTTCTGAGTAAAGATTATTTCAAAGTTAATCCCTTTTTCTTCTGCCATTACTTTGAATGATTTAGTCTCCCGATTAATCTTTTCTACATAATCTATTCTTTCTGCCTTAAATCCTCTCCTTAAAAATGCCTCTAAGTCCTCAAATCCAGAGACCATTTTTTCACTCATCACATGAAGATTCTTTAGGCAATCTCCTAAATCAGCCAATGCACTTAAAGCATATTCTTTAGGGCCTTGAGGGTTCTGTAAACCCTGGCGGATCTTCTCTAAATAATCATAAATAATTCCTCGTCTAAATGGTTTTCGGATATCATGGGCCACAGAACCTGAGAATAAAAGTGAACTCTCAAAGAATGCAATATGGCCAAGATGCTCCTCTGCCATCTTTACCACTTCTTTTATTAACTTAAGGTCTTCTTCATGAAACACCTCTTGATTCTTTTTACGTCCTAAGTTTAAAATACCGGTTAGTCTATCCGCGGCAAATAAAGGTGCGCTTATATAAGCCTTTAGCTCGTCCATCTTAAGCAAGACTGCTTGGTGATCATCTTTACTCTGGGTAACTAATTCATCACGCATAATTATCCTCTTTTCTTTTTCCAAATACATAACCAGGGGATCCTCAGGATAGAGAGTATTTAATGCCTTAGCCTGTTCTGGGTCAGCTGAAAACACGCCATCCAGGCCGTAATAAGCCTCAGGAACAAAAACATTCCTGTCGCGATTAAACAAAAAGAAACTAAAACTCTCTAAGTCCATCACTACAGGAATCTCACCCAAGACCTCAGCTAACTGTCCAGAGGTATAAACTACCCTCGGCTCTTCCCAAAAACCTTTCAGCTTTTGCCAGGTACGGTATGTTTCCCCTAAAAAAGCCGGTTCAAGAAATTTTACCATCTGACGATGAAAATAAGGACCAAGAAGAATAGCTAAAAATATTATTGCTGAGATTCCCAAAAACCATTGCCTTAAAAAGAAGGCCAAAGCTATGAATATCGCCGAGGTTATAGCACCATAGAAGATATTCATCGCCAGATACTGTCGTGCAAGTTTGATATCCATGAGATGGTATTTGAGCACGGCAACAGCAACCATTATTACATATACGGAAACAAAAATATTAAGAAAAGGTGGTATTTGAGTTCTATACCAACAGAAAAAATTGGTTACTCCTGAGATATAGCCAATGGCAGTACCTATAAAAACATATAAAATCTGATTCTTAAAAATTCCTTTTTCTTTTTTAATGGACTGCCACATTAAATAAAAAGAATACAATACAACACCTCCAAAATGGATCAATGCAAGATGAAATATTGGACCAGGATGTAACCAGTATGGAAAAACTAAGTGCCTGCCAATATCTCTGGCATAAAGAGGCGTATACACAGTAAACATAAACAAAATGCTCAGGATGTAATTAGTAAGTATAAATTTTTTATTAATTTTTAGATTTAAAAAGGATACCACAAAGTGAATAAAAAGAGACGGCATGAATAAAACGCCTATCATACAAGAACGAAGATAAAATTCTGCCCATCCTTTGCTTTTAGTCATTAACCAAACAAAATATAACAAGGACCAATAAGCAACAGAAAATGAGAATGTAGCAAATATTTTATTTGCTTTGGTTTTTTTCTTTGCAAGAAATACAATTAGGGAGATAGTGAGTGCCGTCGTAAAATTAACGAAACCAGATAGAGCATAATAACCCAAAGGTATATTTTGTAGTAGTCTTAACATTACTATTTATTTTTTACTAATTGTAAAATAATAAATATACTCGAAATCATCCGATTCCGTAGAAAAAGAAAAATCAGATACCCCCGAGTCATAAAATAGCTTTATTACCTCCTCTTTGTTGCGGGGCACAAATTTCCAATCGCAAAACCAATCTGGAGGAATGGGAGGAAAGGTCTTCTCTCTATTCTTATGGGTTAAAATAAGCTTTCCATTTTTCTGTAAGAGTTGATATAAAGCATATATCAACTTTTTTAGGACTCGATCGGGCAAATAATCAATTAAACCAATGCTATAGATTAAGTCTTGTTTACCGATTGACAATAAACTAGATTCATTTTTAATTAGATTCATAACGTCTTCTTTGATAAATTTAAACTCTACATTTTTGGGTTTAATTGGCAAGAGTGTATCTTGTGAGAAGTTTAATGCCTCTTCGTCCCAGTCGAGACAATTAAAGCTAATCTGGCTCTTTGTTTTTAAATTTGGTAATAATTCTCTGATTTCTCTACAAGAACCGCATGCAATATTTAATATATTTACCTTGCTTAATTTTGTTTCGTTAAGAAAATTTATGAGCATCTCTCTTAGACGATCCTTGCGTATTCTCACCGCTACAGCATAAGGATTCTTTAGAAAATAATTATCAAAATATTTGCCGATATTTTTTGAGATGGGCTTGTTATCATAAACGATTTCTAGTATTCTATAATCTCCAGGATATCCTCTCGGCTTTTCAAATGCCCTTTTCATAATTACACTTTTATATGCCCAAGTGCCAACTAATTCTCTGAAATTGTCTTTTATTTTTTGCATATTCTTTTTATCGGATAATAACTTTTCGAGGCAGTAGCCTTTCAACAAAAATTGTGTATTGAGCTGTTCTAATCTTTTCTCCAGTTCCTCTGAATATGTATCTTCTTTAGAAAAATAAGGGATTAGTTTAATAACTTCACTTATATATTCTAACAAATCTTTTAAAAAGAAATTAGACACCATTTTTTTAATCTTTGTATCTTTAATTTCAGTCAACAATCTCTCAGTCTGTATTTTAATTAACTCTTTTCTTAATTCTGCTCTTTCTTTCTCTCCCAAACCAACAAATTCCACTCCATATAAAGACGAGCCATTTTCTAGATTTCTTTTCCAAACTAATTTTGCCTCTGTCCTAAATTTAAAATCCTTGTCGGGAAAACAAAGTTGTAGAGAAAGAGTCGGGCTTGAGATTGTTTCTGTAGAACTAAAGCCGAGACCATTTTCGCTTAAATCAATGGAATCGCCAGAGATGTTTTTTAGGATATTCACCTTTAAATTCGTCTTTATCCGAGGGTAGATTCTTTTTTCTTCTGGAATTCTAGTCATAAGGAATCGTGCCCTTGATTATCCAATATTTCTTTTTACTATTTTTAAGAAATCTGTCCTGTCAAAAGGTTTGTATAGGTAGTCTACAATTTTTAAATCCAGAGCTGCCTCATATTTTTCTTTATCGGCATAGCCCGTGATTAAAATTTCAGGGATCGGCTTTTTATTTAACCTCTTTAGATAAGCGCGAATCTGCTTAATAGTTTCAATGCCATCTAAATCCGGCATCCTTACGTCTGAAATAATAAGATCAAAATCGCCCGTCTTGACTTTTTCTATGGCATCCCTACCATTCTTTACTACAGTTACATTGTATCCTTCAGCATCCAGTAGCTTTAATAAGCTTTTTGTAATTAACTCCTCATCTTCCACCACCAAAATCTTCTTCGTCATCTCTCACCCCTTTAGATCGTAATCTCCTTTTTCCGCGACAAGCTTACCTCTCTACCAGGGCATCATGCCTTCTCTAAATCCTTTAGGCAAAAATATCCACATAATACCTTAAAGTCGTCGCCACATCCGAATGTCTCAAATACCACTGTACCAATTTCACATTATATCATATCACCACTTTCATACAATCATAAATTTCATTACTATTTTTTTCGAAGTTATGCTAAAATTATAAAATTAGTTAAAATTTAAGGAGGCCCTGCGAAAATAGGGTTAGAGACATTATTTTACGCAACAAAGGAGATGAAATGGAAAGGATAAAGATATTTAAAAGACCAAAGCTAAAAAGTCCTTATCTTATTGTGGCCTGGCCGGGAATGGGTGAGGTTGCTTATAAGAGCGCCGCTTATCTCGTAGAAAAACTAAAGGCAGAGAAATTTGCCAGTCTCCTGCCCGAAGATTTTTTTTATCTGACAGGTAGTGTGATTGAGAAAGGACTATTGACTTTACCCGAAATGCCGGCGAGTAATTTCTATTACTGGAAGAATCCTGGTGCAAGAACGCAAGGAGCCCTTAAAGATTTTTTAGGAAAACCTGCCAAGAATGATTTGATTATTTTCTTAAGCGATGCCCAACCCGATCTTTCCAAGGCCGATACCTATTGTAAAGAAATTATTTCTTTTGCTAAAGCGCAAGGTGTAAAACTGGTTTTTGGCTTTGCGGCCATGCCCCAACCCATTGACCATTTACAGCCAGCGGGTGTCTGGTTTACGGCCACAACCCCGGAATTAAATAATAACTTGAAAAAATACAATTTAAAACTAATGCCTGAAGGTCAGATTAGTGGAATGAATGGTTTATTTTTGGGTTTTGCTAAAAAAGAGGGACTTAAGGGAATTTGTCTGTTGGGCGAGATTCCCCTTTACACTATTCAGATTGAAAATCCCAAGGCCGTACACAGCGTCTTAGAGGCCTTAACGAAAATATTGAATCTTAAAATAGATTTTGGGGATCTGATTGAGCGAGAGAGAATTTTAGAAGAAGAAATTAATCAGCTCATGGATTATCTTAAATTGGGCCCGCAGGTGCAGGTAGGACCTATCCAAGAGGAAGATATAGAGCGGATCAAAAAGTCTTTAAGTGAGCTTTCTAAATTGCCTATTTCGGTAAAAGAAAAGATTGAAAAACTCTTTGCCCAAGCCAAGAGCGATATCTCTAAGGCAAAGGAACTTAAGGCAGAATTGGATAGATGGAGTGCTTATAAGGAATACGAAGATAGATTCTTAGATTTGTTTAAGAAAGCAAAGGACAAAGATAATTGATGAATAATTCAAAAATCAAGGCAATTATTTTTGATTTAGGTAATGTGCTTGTGGATTTTAACCATTACATTGCAGCTAAAAGAATCTCTCCTTTTAGCGATAGGGACGAAAAAGAAATTTTTGAACTTTTTTTTGATTCTCATTTAACAGA
>JAMWCK010000090.1 GCA_023819625.1 Candidatus Omnitrophota bacterium
TATGGTATGGCAGACTATAAAAATAAGCAGATAATCAGTTTTCTCTGGAGCAAGGGATTCCTAGAGTCGCTTCTTCCCCATGAAATAGCACACCTTATCTTTAGGGATTTTGTAGGTTTTAAGGGCGAAATACCTCTCTGGTTAGATGAAGGTGTGGCACAGTGGGCAGAGGAGACAAAAAGACAAGAAATGAAGTTTAAGGTTAAACAGTTATTTCAGAAAGACTCATTACTCTCTTTGGAAGATATGATGAAATTAGATATTAGAAATATTAAAGAGAAGGATAGGGTTTATATTCGTCCTACGCACACCAAGGAAGGTGAGAAGGGGGTTATATTTTTAAGCGGAGAGCACCTGATAAACACTTATTATTTACAGTCAGTTTCTCTGGTAGGTTTTTTGATTGAAAAATATGGTTCGGAGAGATTTGCGGATTTTTGCCGTCAATTACGTGATGGCAAGACAATAGAAGAGGCCTTGAGATTTGTCTATTCCGTATATATACGCAACCTTAAAGAGTTAGAAGATAGATGGAGAGAATATTTAAGTGAAATAAAGGGAGGAAATTAAAATGAAGAATCAAGGTTTCACGCTTATTGAGCTTATGCTTGTGGTTATAATTATTGGTGCATTGGTGGCAATGGTAATGCCTCGGCTTACGGGAAGGGGGGAGCAGGCACGCATCTCTGCGGCAAAGGCAGATCTCCAGGCGAATATCGCTACCGCCTTAAAACTTTATGAGTTGGATAACGGAAATTTCCCTAGCACAGAGGAAGGTTTGAATGCCCTCTTGAACAAACCTGCCTCGGCAGCTAACTGGAATGGGCCGTATTTAGAAAAGAAACCTATAGACCCCTGGGGAAGGGAATATAAATATAAAAGTCCCGGCGAGCATAGACCAGATTATGATTTGTATTCTTTAGGGAAGGATGGTCAGGAAGGTACTGCTGATGATGTTAAAAATTGGGAATAGAGGCCTTACGCTAATGGAGGTAATGGTGGCAACCTGTGTTTTGTCTTTAGGTACACTCTTAATCTATGAGTCTTTTTTTATCACCTTGGATTCTTTTAATTACTACTCTAATTATCTTAATGTCATCTCTTGGATGGATGAGAAGCTTTGGGCTGCACAGGATACTTTAAGCCACTTTGGTTCCTTTGGTCAGATAGAAACGCAAGGTGAGTTTATAAAGCGAAATAAGAATTTTAGATGGAATTTAGCATATAACTTAATAGGTAATAATTTATATCAGATAGATTTAACCCTTTCCTGGCAAGAGAGTCAAAGGAAAATAAAATTATCAAGAACTATATATGCACTGTATGCGGAAAAGCAATTATAGGTATTTGGCGGCATTCACCCTGATTGAGATGCTTATTGTCAGCGCAATATTATCTGTGGTCGGTCTGGCAATATACGCAACCCTTAATAACGGCATAAAAATTTGGCAGAAGGTAAATACCCCATTACCTGAAGAGGATTTAAATATTTTTTTTGACCGATTTAGCCTTGAACTAAGAAATAGTTTTAAGTTTACGGGTATTAATTTTTCCGGCACAAAAGAGATGCTTGAATTCCCTACTTTAGTAAATAGTCTGCGATTACAAAAAAGAACGGTAGGTAAAGTAATTTATATATATGAACCTCAAAACCAGATTTTAAATAGATATCAATTAGATTTTGCCGGTGTTTACATGGGTGAGACTAACCTTACTTTCCGGCAATCACTAAGAAATATAAAATCTTTAAGATTTCAATATTATTTTTATGATAAAGATAAGAAAGAATACCTCTGGCAGGATGAATGGTTAAAAGAAGATTTACCTCTAGCTGTAAGGTTGGAATTGGAATTTGATAATGGGAAGGAGAGTAAAAAATTCACCAAGACCGTGAATATCCCCACGAGTAGTTAATACATTTTTATATTGTTATCCTGTTTATTGCCATATTATCACGACAAGAATTTCCAAAATTAAAAATTATTAATTTTCTAGATGAAAGAATTTCTGTATAATAACAAAAAAAGCAAAGCGAGTATATTAATACTTGTCCTGTGGACACTTTGTTTATTAACGAGTTTTGCTGTAATCTTGGGGTTTGCGGTTCGTCAGAAACTTACCTTGGTAAACCGGCTTGAGGAGAGGGACACTTTGCGTTTTATTGCTGAGGCAGCGATTAAGAAAGTGATTGCCTATCTTAAAGAAGAACCCGAAAAAAATTATGATGCCTTAAAAGACAATTGGAGTAATAATCCAGCTATATTTAAGCAGATAAATATTGGTGGTGGGAATGCCTCTATTCTTTATAATTATATAGATGAAGATTCGGGTATGGCTGAATTACGTTACGGACTTATAGATGAAGAAAGTAAAATAAATATAAATAAAATAAGTCAACCAATTTTAGAGCGTCTATTTCGGCTCGTTGGTTTAGATGAGATACAAGCCCAGGAATTGGCTGCGGCGGTGATTGATTGGCGAGATAGCGATAGCGAGCTTTCTCTACCCATAGGAAGCGCCGAGGATGCTTATTATCGGAATCTCAAGTATCCTTATGAAGCAAAAGATGCGGATTTTGAGGTTTTAGAGGAGGTCCTCTTAGTAAAGGGGATGGATGAAAATATTTTTACAAAAATAAAAAATTACATTACCATCTACGGCGACGGAAAAATTAACATTAATACTGCATCCAGGGTTGTCCTTTTGGCCTTGGGACTTAATCAAGATCTGGTAGAGAAAATTATATCTTTTCGTCTGGGGGAAGACGAGATTATTTCAACCAGTGATGACAATATATTTGAGGTACCTTCTAATATAGTGCCGAAGCTTAGCCAGTTTTCCCATCTTAGTGATTCTGAGATAGCTCAGCTTAGTGTTATAGTTGAAAAATATTTAGTTACCAATTCTCGTAATTTTATGGTGCGTTGTATTTCTAAATTGGAGGGGAGAAAGAAAACTGCTGAGATGATATCGGTGGTTGATCGGTTTGGTAAAATTCTATATTGGCAGGAGTCGTAATTTCTTATTTTAATTTGTTTGACGTTATTTAAGGATTAGTAATGTTTGGAATAGATATCCGTAAATTAAATCCTATATCGAATATGGCTCAACGGGAACGTCTGGTGATAGACTTTAGTAGCAATTCCCTAAAATTTGCTTATGCAAAGATTTCTCCCTACAGGAAGGAGATAATCAGTCTTAAAAGCATTGATATCACAGCTTTGGCACAGGATGATATTTCTAAAATTATCAGCACAACCTTTGCCGAATTAAAAACAAAAGATGCCGAGATCATAAATACCATTTCTTCTCCACTAGTTATCACTAAAAATATTGAAATACCCTCGGTTGACCCGCGTGAGATAAAAGAGATTATAAGTCTACAGGCAGGTAGACATACGCCTTATTCACGCGAAGAGATAATTGTAGATTATATCGATATAGGCACTTATAAACATAGCTATACCAAGATTCTTTTAGTAATTGTGGCACGAAATGTTGTAAAAAGGCAATTCGCCATATTAGATAAAGCCGGTCTTAGATTAAAACATATGTCCTTTGCGCCAGAGGCGTTAGGGCCTTCCGCCGCAAAGATATTAAAGATAGAAACCATAGATTCACCAGTAAGCATTTTGCATATCGATGAAGGATTTACTGATTTTACTGTCGTTTTTAGGAATAAATTAGTATTTATCCGGTCTATTCCTATAGGTCTACTCCATTTGACAACCGAAAAGGAAAGATATGAAATAAGATTTATTGAGGAGATAAAGAGATCCCTTGAAGCATACCAGAGTGAAAACATTGAAAAGACTCCCAATATGTTGGTCTTAACCGGGTCAATTGAAGGATTAAAGGATTTAGAGATGACCCTAAATAATACCTTACACTTACCCACTATGGGTGTGTCTTATTTTAAGAATCTGATAATTTCAGAGCAGGTCTTGAGGGCAATATCTTTTACAAAACATCTGTCGTTTTTAAGCGTAATCGCTACCCTTCTTAGCTGGGAGGAGATGAAGATTGACCTTGTTCCGGAGGAGATAAAGTTAAGATTATCTCTTGAGGAGAGGGGGAAGGATTTAATTAAGACAGGGATTTTTATTTTGGCTATTTTTGTTCTTGGCTTTTGTATATTGATAAGTAAAATTTATTTTAAGGGCATTTATCTAAAGAACCTGAATATAAAATACCAGAACTTAAACCAGCAGGCACAAGTATTAGAAAAGGATTTTTCCCGAATTAGCCTAATAAAAAATTATCTCTCTAACCGAGGTTTTTCTTTAGAGATATTAAGTGAACTATATAATCTAATTCCCTTGGATTTAGAACTTAACGACATAAGGTTTGATGAGCAGGGTAAATTTGCGGTAAGGGGAAGCGCCGGCTCTATGTCCACAGTATTTTCTTTTGTAGAAAATATGGAAAAATCAAAATATTTTAAGGATGTCAAAACCAAATATACGACTAAAAGAAAAGAAGGGACAAAAGATGTGACTGATTTTGAAATAGTCTCTATTTTGCGTAAGGAATAGAATGAAGCTAACAAGGATCCAAACACTCTATAATCTTGTATCTCACCTCTCTAAAAGGGAAAAGATTATTTTTTATGCTGCAGTATCTTTTGTATTCTTAACCTTGTTGGACCGTCTGATAATCTCTCCGATTCACTCTAAGATAAAATCGTTAAATAGGGAGATTCAAGAAAAAGAGGTAAATATTAAAAGAAATTTACATATATTAGCTCAGAAAGAAAGAATATTATCGGAAATTAACAAATATGCCACTTTCTTAAGTAGTGCAGAATTGAAGGAAGAGGAGATACCTTCACTTTTAAGGGAAATTGAAAGTTTGGCAAATAAAGTTGGGGTTTATCTGGTTGATATGAAACCCGTGGGTTTAAAATCCATTGGCTCATTCCAGAAATATCTGATAAATTTAAACTGCGAGGCGCAGATGGAACAGCTTTTTGATTTTATGTATAATATAGAAAGTTCAAATAAGCTTTTGACTATCGAGAAATATCAGATTAATCCAAAATCAAAAGAGTCAAGTGTTGTAGTCTGCAGTATGTCAATAGCCAAAATGGTTACGCCCTAAGAACCAAAGATCCCAGGCCATCACGCAGATAGATTTGATAGGAGGTGAGATTTGGCATTTTATTGATGATAAAGGTAAATAGGTATAAAGATAGTGTTCTTAAGATAATGAGAAAGAAACGAGAAGGAGGTAGAAGATAATGCGCAGAAAAATATTTGTAGCTTCTGGTGTTCTCGGGATAATTTTTATATTATTCATTGTATCCGTCGCATTGGCTCAACAGGGATTTAGGCGTGTAGATAGAAACAGAGATGGCACGATA
>JAMWCK010000003.1 GCA_023819625.1 Candidatus Omnitrophota bacterium
TTTAAAAAAGGGTTTCGGCTCAAACACGTTGGGGTTATTCTTCATGCAATGTTACATCAAGAATATAGCGCAATTGTGGATAAGGTTCAGGTAAAAATTTATACAAACCAAAGTGATATTGATAAGTTATTACCTGAGGCAAAAAAGACCTTTGCCGAACGCGATGCACGCATCAGCGGAATGACCGATGAAAGCGTAGATACATTTTATTCCTGCCTTTTATGCCAGAGTTTTGCGCCCAACCACGTTTGTATTATTACGCCAGAACGCCTAGGACTTTGCGGTGCCTATTCTTGGCTTGATGCCAGGGCAGCTTACGAAATTATGCCCACCGGTCCAAATCAACCTGTATTAAAAAGAGAGATACTTGATAAGAGATTAGGTCAGTGGAAGAGTGTTAATGATTTTGTTTATCAAAAATCAAATAAGACCATTGAGAAGGTAAGTATGTATTCACTTATGGAATTCCCTCAGTCATCCTGTGGCTGTTTTGAATGCATTGTTGCTATCATCCCTGAGGCAAATGGGGTGATGGTAGTGCACCGCGATTATACCGGTATGACCCCCTGCGGGATGACTTTCACCACTCTGGCAGGCTCAGTGGGTGGAGGGGTTCAGACGCCAGGATTCTTAGGGGTAGGGAAATTATACATTTTAAGTAAGAAATTTATCTCTGCAGAGGGAGGCCTTAAACGGGTGGTCTGGATGCCTAAGGAATTAAAGGAACTTTTGGCGGATAAATTAAAAGCGCGTTGTCAGGAGATAGGCGAGCCCGATTTATTCGATAAAATTGCTGATGAAACCCAGGCCACTACCTCAGAGGAGTTGCTTAATTTCTTAAATAAAGTACATCATCCCGCGTTAGAGATGGAACCGTTGATATGATATTTTTCTTGACGCAGAGAAATTCTCTCGTATAATATAAATATAAAATTAAATTTTAAATAATGTCTAGGCGTTTCATTAAAAATATTTTCCTTACCATAATCTTTATTTTAGCGTTAGGTATTTATGTCTTTGCCCAAGAAGTAACTTCTTCTGTAAATAAGGGTTATAGCGACTATAAAGAAATCCCCGAGTTTAAAAAGAAAACAGTAATATTCGGGCATCAAGAGACAGAACCGTTTCTTGAACCGGTTAAGAAAGGCCTTTCCGAATTGCAGAAGACTGCGCGGGAATACCGCGCTAAGGGATTAGAATTTCAGAAGTTGGGCAATTTAGATCAAGCGATAGTTTTTTATCAAAAAGCAATTGAGTTAGATCCTGCCTATGTCATTGCCTATAATGATTTAGGGATAATCTACGAGGCAAAGGGTTTTTTTGATCTTGCCGAAGCCAGTTATCTTAAGGCAATCCAGGTAGACCCCAATTATTTAAGTCCCTACTCAAATTTGGCCCTGTTCTATGAAAATAAGCGCGAGTTTGAGAAAGCCGCTTTTTATTGGCAGAGACGGTTAGAGCTGGGATCTTCTGATGACCCCTGGACGCAAAAGGCAAGAAAACGCCTTGAAGATATTCAACTGGTTTTAGGTAAGAAAACCTTAAAGTCTCTTCGGGAACAGGAAGTGGTAGATTTAATTAAAGATGTCTCGGCACAGAAAGATATCCTCAGAGAAGATGATAAGGCTCTGGCTAGGGTTCATTTGGAAAAGGCAAAGCGCTATTTTACAAAAGATGAATATACCCTTGCTTTGAAAGAGGCAATGGAGGCGATGCAGCTTGACCCATCTTGTGCCGAGATTGAAAATTTTATCAGGAAGATTCATACACGGATGCTCCAGTAAATTTGCCTGCCTATAAGTTGAATTCCATGAATTAGTTAATGACAAATAAGGGATTATATCTAATTGATGCCACTGCCTTTTGTTATCGCGCTTTCTACGCCCTAAAGGGGTTGTCTACTTCTTTTGGTCAGCCTACCAATGCGATTTATGGGTTTGTGCAGATGTTAAATAAAATCTTAAAAGAAAATCGTCCTGAATATCTTGCGATATGTTTTGATGTCTCTCGCGACACCTTTAGGGCAAAGAGGTTTACTGCATATAAAATTCAACGCCCTTCAATGCCTGAGGGATTGGCTACCCAGATACCCCTGATTAAAGAAATCATTAAGGCCTATCGGATAAATATATTTGAATTAGAGGGTTATGAGGCAGATGATATTATTGCTACACTGGTGAAAAAGGCGCGTCAGGAAGGCATTCCTACGACGATAGTCAGTTCCGATAAGGATGTATTGCAACTTGTGGATGAGCATACAAGGGTTTTTAGCCCTTATAAAGATGAAGGGATAATCTATGATCCGAAAAAAGTTATGGAGCGCTTTGGTGTAGAGCCTAAACAGATACCTGAGGTCATTGCCCTGATGGGTGATAGCGTAGATAATATTCCTGGCGTGCCGGGAGTGGGGGAAAAAACTGCGGTAGAACTCATAAGCACCTTTGGTTCTTTAGAAAAATTGCTTAAAAATATTGATAAGGTAAAACAGGAGAAGTTAAGGCAGGCATTAAAGGCAGCTCTTAAAGAGATACGTTTAAGTTTTGAGTTAGCCGTACTTAAGGATAATTTAGATATAGATTTTGATTTAAAGGACTTAAAAATTACTGAGCCGGATTATAAAGAATTATTTCGGATATTTAAATACCTTGAATTCAGAAAATTACTAAATGAATTGCCCCTGATGCAAGAAAAGGAAGATGAGGTAAAATTGGAGAAAATAAAAGACGAAGATTTAAAATCTCTCGTTGGTTCCAGCGGGGAATTGGTTCTCTACGGCACAAAGATAAACGAGATGGTGTATTTTATAAAAGATAAATTTTTTCAGGTAGATTCCCTGGGTGCCAATCTTAAAGATATCTTGAAAGATGCTAATATAAAAAAGATAAGCCATGATTTAAAGAAAGTTAAACTTGCCTTAGCAAAGGAGGGAATAAATTTAGAGGGGTTGTATTTTGATACTATGCTTGCAGCATATCTTTTGAACCCTGCAAGGCCCGAATATAAATTAACGGATATTGCCTTTGATTATTTAGGTAAATTTCCACCTAAGTCTTTAGATAACCAAGGGGCAGTTGATTTAATTGTAAAATTAAAGCCGATATTACAAGAGGAACTGAAAGACAAATCGCTGATAAGCCTTTTTATGGAGATCGAGATGCCGCTTATTGCCGTATTGACAGAGATGGAACTTAACGGAATAAAATTAGACCTCGGGGTTTTAAGGGTACTATCTATGGATGTGGAAAAAAGATTGGCCAAACTTATTGATGATATTTATAGCCTAAGCGGTTGTCAATTCAATATTAATTCACCCAAACAATTAAGACACATACTCTTTGAGAGACTTAAACTGCCGGTAGTAAAACGTAGTAAGACCGGTCCGTCAACAGACGAAGAGGTCTTAAGGACTCTGGGTGATAGACACAAACTGCCGGCCTTGTTGTTAGAATACCGCCAATTAATGAAATTAAAGACAACCTATATAGATACCCTACCCCGAATGATTGATAAAAGGACCGCTAAATTGCACACCTCTTTTAATCAGACCGCGACAGAGACGGGAAGGCTCTCTTCCAGCAATCCTAATCTACAGAATATCCCCATCAAAACTGATATCGGAAGAAAGATAAGGCAGGCAATAGTTGCATCTTGTAAAGACAATTATCTTTTGTCCGGTGATTATTCGCAGATAGAATTAAGGATTTTGGCGCATCTGTCGAGTGATGAAAATCTCATTTCGTCTTTTAGACAGGGCAAGGATATGCATCGTGCTACGGCCGCTTTGATTTATGGCTTGGATGAAGAAGATATTACTGATGCTATGCGCGAAATGGCAAAAAGGGTAAACTTCGGGATTATCTATGGGCTGACACCTTATGGCTTAGCACGAGATTTAAATATACCTGTAGAACAGGCGCAGTCTTTTATTGATGCCTATTTTAGCCGATATCCTAAAGTTAAAGATTATATTGAAAGACAGATAGGCTTAGCTAAGGAGAAAGGTTATGTGACTACGATTTTGGGTAGGCGTCGCTATATCCCTGAGATTAATCATAAAAATCAGACTATCCGACAATTCGCGCAGCGTCAGGCAGTAAATACTCCTATTCAGGGCTCAGCCTCAGACCTCATAAAGTTGGCAATGATACGGATAAATAACGAAATAAAATCAAGAAATCTAAATTCACGTATGGTCCTACAAATTCATGACGAGTTGGTCTTTGATGTGCCCAATGTGGAACTTAAAGAGTTGATAGATCTGGTAAGGAAGAGGATGGAGAATGTCTTAGAATTAAAAGTTCCGATAAAAGTCCAGATAAAAAAAGGACAGAACTGGTTAGAGATGGAGGAGGTAAAATGAAAATTGTTCAGGCAGCATCGGAAGTGGTACCTTTTGCCAAGACCGGTGGACTGGCGGATGTAGTTGGGGCATTACCTTTGGCCTTGGAAAGACTGGGGCAAGAGATTATTATCGTGATGCCAGAGTATAAACAGGTCAAAAATTCAAAAATCAAAGTTAATAAATTAAAACAAGACATTTCTTATGCGACACTGGGGGAAAATATCAAGGTTTATTTTATTAGAAACGATGCCTATTTTAATCGCGAGGGTTTATATGGAGATAAAACGGGAGATTATAAAGATAACTTAGAGAGATTTTCCTATTATTGTCGCAGGACCCTGGAGTTGTTAAAGGAAATAAACTTTAAACCCGACATTATCCATCTACATGACTGGCAGGCAAGTCTCATTCCTGTTTATCTAAAGACGCATTATCTAAATGACCAATTCTATAAAGACACCAGGACCTTATTAACTATACATAATATCGGTTATCAGGGTTTATTTCCCAAAGAAGAATTTCCTAAACTTGGTCTTGACTGGAGCTTATTTAATATAGAGGGACTAGAGTTTTATCAAAAGATAAATTTATTAAAGGCAGGCATAGAATTTTCGGATATTATCAATACCGTCAGCCCTACCTACAGCCATCAGATACAGACCAAGGAATTCGGCTTTGGTTTAGAGGGTTTATTAACTAAACGTAAGGATGCAATATTTGGGATATTAAACGGTGTAGATTATAGTATCTGGAATCCACAAACGGACAAATTTATTATTAAAAATTATTCCCTAAAGAACTGGGAAGATAAATATAAAAACAAAGAGGATCTACAGAAATTTTGCAACCTACCCGTTAAAAAGGATATTTGCCTCTTTGGCATTGTCTCGCGTCTGGCAGAACAAAAGGGCTTTGATATCTTGACCGAGGCAATAGATGTTATTTCTAAATTGGGTTTAGAGTTGGTTATTCTGGGTACGGGAGATCTAAGATATCATGAAATTCTTCTGGCCGTAGCAAAAAAATATCCTAAAGTTATTTCCTTACATTTGAGGTTTGATGACCCCTTGGCCCATAAGATATACGCCGGTTCGGATATATTCATGATGCCTTCTAAATATGAACCTTGTGGTCTGGGGCAGTTAATCAGCTTAAAATATGGCACCATACCCCTTGTCTTTAAAACTGGTGGATTGGCGGATACGGTGAATAAAGACAATGGTTTTGTTTTCGATAAATATGATAAAGAAGAGCTAATTAAAACCATAAAAAGAGCAATAGAAACATTTAAGGACAAAAACAAATGGCAGGTGTTGGTAAAAAGGGCCATGCAGTATGATTTTTCCTGGGAGGTATCAGCCCAAAGATATATTCAATTGTATGAAAGGATGCTTAAGGCTTAAGAAGAAAATAATTATCGGTATTACGGGAAGTTTCGGTAGCGGAAAGACAACGGTGGCGCGAATTTTTTCTCGCTACGGCGCTAAAGTCATTGATGCCGATAAAATCGCCCATCGTCTTATTCAGCAAGATCAACGCGTTTATAAAAGGATAGTGCATACCTTTGGGGAAGGAATTCTAAAAAAAGATAAGTCTATAGACCGTAAGAAATTGGCACGTCTGGTATTTACCAAGAAAAACTTTTTAGAAAAGTTAAATCAAATTATGCATCCTGAGATTATTCGTTTAATCAAAAAAGACATCCGTAATGTAAAAAAAGGTTTTGTGGTTTTGGATGCACCATTACTTCTTGAGGCGGGATTAAGAACGATGGTAGATAAATTAATTGTGGTTAAGATAAATAGAAGAAAGCAGATACAAAGATTAAGGCGTAAGACCACCCTGACGCCACAGGAGATATTAAAAAGGATAAATTCCCAGATGCCATTAAGGTATAAGGCAAAAATAGCAGATTTTGTTATAGATAATAGCGGGAACCTAAGCCAGACAAGAAGCCAGATAAATAAAATAATGAGTCAACTTCAATAATTTTTGGAGGTCTCACCTCCGAATATATTCAAATGAATAGAGTTACGTTAACCATTTACCGTGCAGCGTTTACCGCAGAAGGGAGGTTACAGTGGAAAAATTAGATATCGGTAAACTTAAAGAGATGAAAATTTCGGAATTGAATAAATTGGCCAGAGAATTAAATATCAATGGTATAAGTGGCTTAAAGAAACAAGACTTAATTTTTAAGATTCTCCAGGCGCAGGCGGAGAAAGAAGGCTTAATGTTCGGCGAGGGAATTTTAGAGATTTTACCGGAAGGATTTGGTTTTTTGCGTTCTCCGAATTATAATTATTTACCCTGTCCGGATGATATCTATGTTTCCCCCTCTCAGATTAGAAAATTTGATTTGCGCACTGGTGATACAGTCTCCGGTCAGATTCGGCCGCCCAAAGAAGGGGAGAAATACTTTGCACTTTTAAAGGTTGAGGCAGTAAATTTTGAGAATCCAGAAGAGGTAAAGGAAAAGGTTCTTTTTGATAATCTTACTCCCGTATATCCCCATGAACGGCTTATTTTAGAGACTAGGCCCGAGGAGATCTCTATGCGAATTATGGATTTGCTTACTCCCATTGGTAAGGGGCAACGTGGTTTGATTGTTGCCCAGCCCTATAGTGGTAAGACCGTACTTCTACAAAAGATTGCCAATGCAATTACTATAAATCATCCGGATGTAATATTAATTGTGCTTTTGATCGATGAAAGGCCGGAAGAGGTTACGGATATGCAAAGAAACGTTAAGGGCGAAGTAATTTCTTCTACTTTTGATGAACCGCCGGAAAGACATGTGCAGGTAGCGGAGATTGTCCTGGAGAAGGCGAAGAGATTGGTAGAGCATAAAAAAGACGTGGTTATTCTTTTAGATAGTATTACCCGTTTGGCACGGGCCTATAATGCCGTTATCCCGCACAGCGGTAAGGTTCTCTCTGGGGGAATAGATTCTAATGCCCTCCAGAAGCCCAAACGCTTTTTTGGCGCTGCCCGGGCAGTCGAGGAGGGAGGGAGTCTTACGATTATTGCTACTGCTTTGGTAGAGACGGGCAGCCGGATGGATGATGTTATTTTCGAAGAGTTTAAGGGCACAGGCAATATGGAACTACAACTAGATAGAAATTTATTCCAGCGTCGGATCTACCCGGCCATTGATATAAAACGTTCCAATACGCGACATGAAGAGTTATTGGTAAAAAATGAAATCTTACAAAAGATATGGATATTAAGAAAGGTCTTGAATGAACTAAATAATGTGGAGGCAATGGAACTTTTGATTGAAAAACTATTCAAGACAAAAAACAACGAAGAATTTTTAAATAGCATGAATCAATAGAAAGGGGTAATTATGAAAGATAATATTCATCCCAAATATCAGGATTGCGTCATCGTCTGCGCCTGTGGTAACACCATTCATACGCGTTCAACCAAACCTAATATTCGCGTTGAGATTTGTTCGATGTGCCATCCCTATTTTACGGGTAAACAGAAATTTGTGGACTCCGCCGGCAGGGTGGATAAGTTTATGAAGAAATACGGCAAAAAATAATGTTTGAAAAATTGGAAAAATTAGAGGAACGGTATCGAGAATTAGAGCATCTTTTGGCCTCGCCCGAAATAGTCTCTGATAAAGACAAATACGCCAAATTTGCCAAGGAGATGGCGGGGATTAAAGAATCGGTATCTTTGTTTCGGCAATATAGAAGAATTAATAAAGAAATAGGAGATTTAGAAGGAGTGCTTAAGGAAAGGCACGAGAAGGCCTTTTTAGAGTTAGCGCAAAAAGAGTTAAGGGAGCTGGAAGATAAAAAATTAGTTTTAGAGGAGAAATTAAAAAATGTACTGAAAAATGAAGATGAGGATATAGGTAGGGATGTCATTGTGGAGATCCGCGCGGGAACCGGTGGACAAGAGGCGGGATTATTTGCCCGCGATCTCTTTCGGATGTATACTAAGTATGCGGCAAAGAAAAACTGGATTCTAGAAGAGCTATCGGTTAGCCCCACGGAATTAGGGGGTTTTAAGGAAGTGGTTTTTAGTGTAAAAGGCCCGGATGCCTACAAGCGACTTAAATTTGAAAGTGGGGTGCACCGCGTGCAACGCGTTCCCGAAACAGAGGCACAGGGACGTATCCATACCTCAACTGCGACGGTTGCCGTCTTGGTAGAGCCCGAAGAGATTGAGCTTGTGATTGACCCGAAAGACCTAAAAATAGATACTTACCGTTCTTCAGGGCCTGGGGGACAACATATGCAAAAAACTGATTCTGCGGTACGCATTACGCATTTACCTTCAGGGATTGTAGTTTCTTGTCAGGATGAACGTTCGCAGACGAAAAATAAGAATAAAGCAATGCGCATCTTGCGGGCACGTCTTTTGGATATGAAACAAAAGGAGGAATTCAAAAGAATTACTCAGGAAAGGAGATTGCAGATTGGCTCTGGAGAGAGGAGTGAAAAAATCCGCACCTATAATTTTCCTGACCGTCGTGTTACCGACCACAGAATAAACCTAACCTTATATAAATTAGAAGCTATAATTGATGGCGACCTCGATGAATTATCTGATGCCTTAATCAAACATGCACAAAGTACACAACCTTCGGAAGGTAAGATTAAAGATTAGAGGAAGATTGCTATGAATGAAGCAGAACTTTTATTTACCGAACTCCTTAATTGTAATCGCTTTGCTCTATATTTAGATAAGAATTTAGTCTTGGATAAATTTGTCTGCCAAAACATCGCCGCGATATTAAAAAGAAGGATTAAGGCAGAACCCTTGCCTTATATCTTAGGTAAGATAGAGTTTATGGGATTTGAGTTTAAGCTGACACCCGATGTATTTATTCCTCGGCCGGAGACAGAGATCCTGGTGGAGACAGTGATAAGATATTATCACTTATTGCCGAAGGATTCTCGTATATTAGAATTGGGCACCGGTTCAGGGTGTATTGCGGTTTCTTTAGCAAAATTATTATCTTCTATAGACATTACCGCAACAGATATCTCAAAAGAGGCATTAAGTATTGCAGAAGAAAATGCGCGTTGGCACAATGTGGAAAATAGAATAACATTTTTAAGGAGCAATTTATTTGATTCTTTAGCAAAAAATGATATTGGATATGAGATGTGTGTAAGTAATCCTCCCTATATTCCTTCGGAGGAGATCAAGAGACTTCCGCCTGAGGTGCGATATGAACCACGTATTGCCCTGGACGGGGGAAGGGATGGTTTAGATTTTTATCGTCGGATTATTGACAAGTTGGACATTTATTTAGCCCGCGGTGGATATTTAATTATGGAGATGGGCTTTGGTCAAAAGGAAGAAATAGAAAAAATCTTTCAAAAGATAAGAGGTTTACAGATAAAAGAAATCGTTAAGGATTATAAAAATATAGATAGAGTTATTGTTCTAAAGAGGCAAGAGAAAGATGGATAAGTTAGTTATTGAAGGTGGATTGAGGTTAAAAGGGGAAGTAGTGATCTCAGGTTCTAAAAATGCAGTTTTACCGATTATGGCGGCAACTTTATTAACTGATGAACGGTGTGTGATTAATGGGGTTCCAGACTTGCGGGATGTGCAGACGATGACAAAAATTTTACGCTCTCTGGGTAAGACGGTAGAGTTTAACAAGGGGACAATTACGGTTGCGCCAAATAAACACAGCAGTTTTGTAGCAGATTATAAACTCGTCTCAACGATGCGTGCCTCGTTTTGCGTTCTGGGTCCTCTATTGGGGAAATTAAAGATTGCCAAGGTTTCGCTTCCTGGTGGATGTGTTATTGGTGTGCGGCCGGTAGATTTACACCTTAAAGGCATAAAGGCCTTAGGCGCGAGTTTGAATATTGAGTCAGGGTATGTTGTCGCGAAGGCGACGCAGTTAAAGGGAAGCCGAATCTATTTAGGCGGGGCTTATGGCTCTTCGGTTTTGGCAACGGCGAATGTGATGATGGCGGCGACCTTGGCTAAAGGAAAGACCATTATTGAATCTGCTGCCTGCGAACCAGAGATAATAGACTTAGCAGAGTTTCTCATTAAGATGGGTGCGCGTATCAGAGGTCAGGGCACACCTACTTTAGAAATCGAGGGTGTTAGGTCTCTGCAGGGGGCAATGCATACGGTAATCCCGGATAGAATAGAGGCAGGCACATTTATGGTTGCTGCGTTGATTACCAAAGGAGATATCTTGATTAAAAATGTCTGTTATGAACACCTGGGAGCAGTGGTTGATAAATTACAGGAAGCAGGGGCCTTTATTACTACCAAAGATAATGCCTTGCATATATGTTATAAAACTCGCCTGAAGCCTATAAACGTCACTACCCTTCCTTATCCCGGTTTTCCCACGGATATGCAGGCGCAGGTAATGAGCCTAATGGCGGTAACCCCGGGGATCAGCATAATTACGGAAAAGATTTATCCTGACCGATTTATACATGTAGCGGAATTAAATCGTATGGGTGCACATATCCAGCGGGAAGGTCCACATGCGATTATTGAGGGAGTGAAGGAACTTTGCGGTGCGCCGGTAATGGCTTCAGACCTCCGCGCCTCCGCCAGTTTAGTTCTCGCCGGCCTTGTTGCCAAAGGCAAGACTTCGGTTTTAAGGATTTATCATTTAGAGCGGGGATATGAGAAATTAGAGAAAAAATTAGAGAAGTTAGGGGCTAAAATCTATAGGGAAAAGGAATGATTCTGGTTATTGATAATTACGACTCCTTTACTTATAACCTTGTCCAATATTTATGCTCATTGGGAGCAAAAATTCGCGTAATAAGAAATGATGAACTTAGCCTTAAGGAAATTAAGAATTTAAGACCCACGCGGATTGTGATTTCACCCGGGCCCGGTAGGCCGGAAGATGCAGGTATCTGCTGTGGGGTAATAAAGGAGTTTGAAGATAAGATTCCGATATTGGGGGTATGCCTAGGTCATCAGGCCATCGGTTATGTTTATGGTGGACGCATCGTGGGGGCTAAAAGATTAATGCACGGAAAGACCTCATTGATTTATCATAACAAAAAGAGTATTTTTAAAGGGATTCCCAATCCTTTTGTCGCTACGCGGTATCATTCTTTGATTGTAGAAAAAAATACCCTGCCAGAGATTTTAGAGGTTATAGCCTGGAGCAAGGAAGGCGAGATTATGGGCCTAAAGCACAAAGATTATCCGGTATTTGGGGTACAATTTCATCCCGAGTCAATATTGACCGAGGTGGGATTAGATATCTTGAAGAATTTCTTGAAGATATGATTAAAGAGGCAACGGAAAAGATCCAGAGAGGTATAAATCTAACTAAAGACCAGATGCGGTGTGTGATGGAAGAGATAATGCAGGGCAAAACCCAGACCCAAGAAATTGTTGATTTTTTAATTGCCTTAAACAAAAAAGGCGAGACCCCAGATGAAGTTGAGGCTGCAGTTGTGGTGATGCGTAGTCACGCCACTTCAATAAAGACAAAAGGTAAGGTAGTTTTAGATACGTGTGGGACAGGTGGGGATAGATTGGGGACATTTAATATTTCTACCTGCGTAGCATTTGTTGCCAGTGCCTGTGGAATTACTGTTGCCAAGCACGGTAACCGTTCCGTATCAAGTGCTTGTGGAAGCGCAGATATTTTGGAGGCATTGGGTATAAATATTAATCTGAGCGTAGAAAGGATAGAAAGGTGCCTGGAGGAAGTCGGGATTGCCTTTTTGTTTGCGCCAAACTTACATCCGGCAATGAAATATGCCATGCCGGCAAGAAAAAAGATACAGACAAAGACTATTTTTAATATCTTAGGCCCCTTAACCAATCCTGCAGATGCCACGCATCAATTAATCGGCGTTTATGATGACCGTCTAAGGAAGATTGTGGCAGATGTTTTGAAGAATTTAGGCACACAACATGCCCTGGTAGTACATGCAGACGATGGCCTAGATGAAATAACTTTAACCACGAGCACAAAAATTACCGAAGTCAATAAAGATAAGATTATGGATTATGAAATTATTCCTGAAGATTTCGGATTTAAGAGGGTTACTTTAGAAGAGCTAAAAGGCGGAAGCGTCTCTGATAATGTTAAAATCTTACAGGAGGTTTTAAGCGGGAAGAAAGGCCCTAAGCGTGATATTGTGGTTTTGAATGCCGCCGCTGCCATATACGCCGCAGATAAAGTCGCCTCCATAAAGGAAGGAATAGCGCTAGCCTCTCAGGCGATAGATAAAGGTTTGGCACTTAAAAAATTAACCTTGCTTAAAGAATATTCTCTTTAGATGAAGAATGATACCTTAAAGGAAATTCTCTTAAAAAAGAAAGAAAGACTGCTTTTGGCTAAACAGAAACTCCCTGAGGAAGAGCTAAGGGCAAAGGTTAGTGTATTAAAGCCAACGCGTTCTTTTTCCGCGGTAATTAATAAACCCCGCCAGATATCTTTGATTGCCGAGATAAAACAGGCATCCCCTTCGCGCGGGATAATTCGTCAAGAATTTAATCCTGTAGAAATCGCCAGAATTTATGTGGCAAGCGGCGCCCAGGCGATTTCGGTATTAACCGAAGAGGATTTTTTTTATGGAAATATTGGGTATCTTAAGGAAATAAAAGATATAGTAGATATTCCGCTATTAAGAAAAGATTTTATCTGGGAACCCTATCAGGTTTATGAATCGCGCTATTTTGGTGCAGATGCCATCCTCTTGATTGCCGAGATATTATCCCAAGAAAAGATTATCGAATTGTGGGAAATTGCGACCGCTTTGGGTATGGAGTGTCTTGTAGAGGTTCATACCGAGAAAGAGCTAAAGAAGGTTTTAAAATTAAAAAAATTATCCTTAATCGGAATAAATAACCGCAACCTACACACATTAGAAATAGATTTCAAAACTACACAGAATTTATTTCCACTTATACCCAAAGATAAAACTGTAGTGGTAGAAAGCGGAATTAAAAGTCATCAGGATGTTTTGTTTTTAAAGATTTTAGGTGTGAATGCGGTTTTAATTGGTGAGGCGCTGATGGAGGCAGAAGATATCCGAAAAAGGATAGTGGAACTGATGGGTTGGTAATTTTTAAGCACGGTGAAGGTAAAAATTTGTGGAATAACTAATTTAGAAGATGCGCTGAGCGCAGTAATCTTAGGGGCCTCTGCCTTAGGATTTATTTTTTATCGAAGAAGTCCACGTTATATCAGTCCAAGGCGGGCAAGAAATATTATTCGGCTTATCCCCAGGGAGATTATAAAAGTCGGCGTTTTTGTCAATGCCAAAGAAAAGAGGATAAGACAGATTGCCCGGATGGTAAAACTAGATATGCTGCAGTTTCATGGTGATGAGACGCCAGATTTTTGTCGTCGCTTCAAGGGGTATAAGATTATCAAGGCGTTTAGGGTTAAAGATAAATTAGAACTTAAAGAGATTTTAAGATATAAAACCTTTGGTTATTTATTTGATACATTCTCAAAAAAAAATTTTGGGGGTACGGGTAAAAGATTTAACTGGAAATTACTCAAAAATATTGGTAAATTAAAGCAGAAGATTTTTTTATCCGGTGGCTTAAACGCAAGGAATGTTAGATATGTAGTTAGGTATCTTCATCCTGATTGGGTTGATGTTTCCAGTTCGTTGGAGAGAAGTCCCGGTAAAAAAGACCCCAAGAAGATCAAGGCATTTATCCAGGTGGCAAAGAAATTAGACCGATGAAAAAATGTCCCTATTGTGGTGAAGAGATTCAAGATGAGGCGATAAAATGCCGGTTTTGTCAAGAATATCTAAAGAAAAAGTGGTGGAAGAATTGTCTTGTAATGAGTATAATTGTGTTTTGTGTTTTAATCATACTGGTATTTTTATTTTTCTATTTAAGTCTTCTTCTTTTTAAATTTATTATCCATAAGTTATTTTTCGCTTACCCAAAACTTCCCCATTATTATTCGCCTTTTACAGGGTGGGGTTTAGAAAATATGTTAAGAGATTTTATAGAGTTTTTTAAAACTTTCTGGGATAAGATAGTTAATTTTTTCATCGGCCATAAAGGTTTAACTACTTAGAATAAAAATGAATAACTTGTTTCAACCTGAAACCTTGAAACTTTGTATATATCCTGTGTCAGATTTTATAAAAAAGGAAGATATATGAGAATACCCGATAAGAAAGGTCACTTTGATGTTTTTGGTGGTAGATTTGTCTGCGAGACCCTAATTTATGCCTTAGATGAATTAGAAAAAGAATACACAAAAGCAAGGCATGATAGACAATTCTTAAAATCTCTTGATTATTATCTTCGGGAATATGCGGGTCGACCGACACCACTTTATTTTGCAAAAAATTTAAGCCGCTATTTAGGGAGGGTAAAGGTATACCTAAAAAGAGAAGATCTCTTGCATACCGGTGCGCATAAGATAAATAATACCTTAGGTCAGATTCTTCTTGCCTTAAGGATGAAAAAGACACGGGTTATTGCCGAAACCGGGGCAGGTCAGCACGGTGTGGCGACGGCCACGGTTGCGGCGCTTTTTGGTCTTCAATGTGATATTTATATGGGAGAAGAAGATATTAAAAGACAGCGCTTAAATGTATTCAGGATGAAGTTGTTAGGTGCACGGGTAATTCCGGTAAAAAGTGGTTCCCGAACATTAAAGGATGCCCTGACCGAGGCGTTGCGTGACTGGGTAACCAATGTACGCACCACCCATTATATTATCGGTAGTGTGGCTGGGCCACATCCCTATCCAATGATGGTAAGAGACTTCCAGGCAGTAATTGGTCAAGAGACAAAAAGGCAGATTTTTGAGAAAGAAGATCGGCTTCCTGATTATCTTATCGCCTGTGTGGGGGGCGGAAGTAATGCACTGGGAATGTTTCATCCCTTTTTTAAGGATAATTCAGTAAAGTTTATTGGGGTGGAAGCAGCGGGTTTGGGTTTATCTTCAGAAAGGCATGCCGCAACTCTGGTAGCAGGGGATACAGGCGTCTTGCATGGTTCAAAATCCCTGCTTCTTGAAGATAAATTTGGTCAGGTAAAGACTGCCCATTCTATCGCTGCCGGATTAGATTATCCCGGTGTAGGACCGGAGCACGCATATTATAAAAAAATCGGTCGGGCAACCTATGTTGCGGTTAATGACCAAGAGGCAATCAAGGGATTCAAGTTGTTATCTCAAGAAGAAGGCATAATTCCGGCCCTTGAACCAGCACATGCCATTGCTTACTTATTAAAATTAAAACGCAAAATCAAAAATGATTCCTTAATTATTGTCTGTCTTTCGGGAAGAGGGGATAAGGATTTAGATATAGTAGTCAAGGGCTTAAAAGTTAAAGGTGAATAGAATAGAGGAAAAATTCAAGACATTAAAGGAAAATAACCAGAAGGCATTTATCGCCTTTATCACCGCCGGTTATCCTAATTTAGGAACGACGAAAAGGCTTGTCCTTGAATTTTCTAGAGTTGGTGTGGATATTGTAGAATTGGGGGTGCCGTTTTCTGACCCTATGGCCGATGGTCCAATTATCCAGGAGTCTTCACAGGTGGCATTGGAAAATAAAATCAATCTCAATGTAATATTAAATTTCGTAAAGACGCTAAGGAAATCTACCGACATACCTATTTGTTTAATGAGTTATTATAATCCTATTTTTTGTTTTGGCGAAGAAAGGTTTGTTAAGAGGGCAAAAGAAGTTGGGGTAGACGGAGTAGTTATTCCGGACCTACCGCCAGAAGAAGGAAGAAATTTTATTAAGTTATCTCATCAGCACAATCTGGATGTGATTTGTTTTATTTCTCCTACCACTTCTCTTAAACGGGCAAAATATAATTCGCGCATCAGTAGAGGTTTTATCTATTATGTATCTTTAACGGGAGTTACCGGACCACGGCAAAAATTATCTCCTGATATTAAAGAACATCTTTACGAACTTAAGAAGATTACCTCTAAGCCCATCTGTGTGGGTTTTGGCGTAGCTAATCCCAGGCAGGTAAAGGAGATTTATACGGTTGCTGATGGGGTAATTGTGGGGAGCGCGATTATAAAAAAACTCAAGGATAATTTAAGAAGAAAAGACGCGGTAAAAATTGTAGGTAAATTTATCTCTTATTTAAAGAATGTATAAGAAAAGACGATTAGATAATGGCTTAAGAGTAATTATCCACCGGATGCCGAGAATGCAATCTGTGGCCCTAGGGATTTGGATAAAGGTGGGAGGAAGATATGAGGGGGCAAGGATTAAAGGAATTGCCCACTACTTAGAACATCTACTTTTTAAGGGTAGTCGAAGATATTCCTGCCGAAAAATAAAAGAATCTATTGAAGGGGTTGGGGGATACTTAAATGGTTTTACCTCGGAAGAATTTACCTGTTATTTGGCAAAGCTACCGCATCAGCATCTCTTCAGGGCATTAGATGTGCTTTCTGATATGGTGCTTGAGCCATTATTATTAGAAAGTGAGATTGAAAAGGAAAGAACCGTAATTTTAGAAGAGATTAAGATGCATCGTGACCTTCCTCAGAGTTATGTTTATGAATTACTAGATGAACTTTTATGGCCAAATCATCCCTTAGGGCAAAGTGTTACGGGTACAAAAGAGTCAGTAAGTAACATCAAGCGTAAAGACCTGTTGCAGTTTAAAAGAAGATATTATACTTGCACAAACATGGTAATTGCCGCCTCTGGTTTACTTGATGAAAATGAATTCTTTAAAAGAATCGAAGAAAAATTTTCTCCTCTCGACGCAGGTTCGTTGAGTAGATTTCAAGCAGCCCAGGAAAATCAATCACACCCTAAATTGAAAATTTTTTCTAAAGAAACCGAGCAGACCCATTTGGCATTGGGATTTCGTGCCTTAAGACGAGACCATCCCTTAAGACATGCATTAGGATTATTACATATAATTTTAGGGGGAAATATGTCAAGCCGTCTCTTCAACGCGGTCAGAGAAAAAAGAGGCCTGGCCTATGAGATTGGGACGCAAATAAAGTATTTTCAGGATACCGGTGTATTTTTAGTCCATGCAGGAATTGATAACCGTAGAGTTGAGGAGACAATCAAGTTAATTCTGGAAGAATTGCATAGGTGTAAAACAAAATTAGTCAGCGCTGATGAATTCAGGCGCGCAAAGGACTTTTATTTAGGTCAACTTATGCTCGCCCTTGAGGATACCTTAGACCATATGCTTTGGATTGGAGAATATACGGCGGCATTGGATAAGACCTACAGTTTAGAGGAGATTATCAAAGAGCTTGAGGCGGTAAAATTTAGCGATCTCCAAGAGTTGGCTTATCAAATATTTAAAGAAGAGAATTTGAATCTGGCCTTAATCGGACCGCTGCCCGAAGAAAAAAAGAATTCCCTCAGCGGGTTATTACGCTTAAAATAAAAATTCTATGTATAGCATATTTTCTTTATCCCTCATTGCCATATTACTGGTATTTTTTTCATTATTGTCATTTTTCTTTTCTGCTGCAGAGACCGCAATTATTGGCTTAAGTAAGGTGCGTCTGCACCATTTATTGCGCAAAGGGATAAAGGGTGCCCAGAGTATTAAACGTTTAATTACAAAATTAGATAAGTTTATTGCTGCCATTCTCATTGGCAATGACTTTGTGAATATTGCAATTTCGGCAATTGTTACCGCAATATTTGTGCATATTTTTGGTTATCACTGGGGTGTGATTATCGCCACTTTTAGTTCTACTTTTTTCGTACTGATTATGTGCGAGATAACACCCAAGATATTAGCTACCAAACATACGGAGAAAATCGCCCTCTTTAGTGCTCCTTTAATGGAGATGTCAATTAAGATATTTCATCCTATAATTTTTATCTTTACCTTAGTAAGTAACTTTATCTTAAAAATCTTAAAGATCGGACCTACGCGACGCTCTCCTTTGATTACCGAAGAGGAGCTACGCACAATGATTGAGATAGGTAAGGAAGAAGGGGTATTAAGCGAAGAGGAAAGGAAAATGCTCCATCGCATCTTTGAATTCGGAGACACAAGGGTTGTAGATGTTATGGTGCCAAAAGAAAAAATAGTAGGTGTAAATATCAATAGTTCTCCTGAGGAGTTATTAAACATTTTTGTAGAAGAAGGACATGCGCGGCTTCCAGTTTACCGCGGGACAATAGAAGACGTAATAGGTATAGTCTATGCGCATGATCTTCTTTATATTTTAAGGGATAAAGGGCTATTTCTTTTACCGGATTTAATTCATAGCGCTTATTATGCCCCTGCGAAGATGCGCGTAAGTGAACTCCTGCGGGAGTTCCAGACGCGTAAGATTCAGATTGCAATTGTGGTAGATGAGAATAGAAAGACATTGGGCTTGGTGACATTAGAAGATTTAATTGAGGAGATCGTAGGAGAGATTGAAGAGGAACAGAGATTTTGTTCTTTAAATAAAAATTGACAGCCAAAGTAAGGTATGATATTTTATAAACAAACTTTAAGCTAACAAGAAGGAGGAAGAAATGGCAGAGAAGGCATATTGTGTTAAGTGCAAGAATACAAAGGAAATGAAGGATGAACAAAAAGTAACAATGAAAAATAATCGGTTAGCAGTCAAAGGAAAATGTCCGGATTGCGGAACTGCGATGTTTAAAATTTTAGGGAAAAAATAATTTTTGAAAGGAAGGTAACTATAGAAGCAAAAAAATTAGCTATACGTATCGCCGCAATCGCAAAAGAAAAAAAGGCAACGAAGGTAGTTATCTTAGATATGCGCGGCGTTTCTAATTTTTGTGATTACTTTGTTATTTTAAGTGGAAATTCATTACGGCAGGTGAATGCAGTCAGCGAGGCAATACAGGAGAATTTAGAGCAAGACGGGATAAGGTCATTCTCTAAGATTAAAAGGCAAGACGAATCAGGATGGGTTGTCTTGGATTTTTTATCAGTAATCGTACATATTTTCTATAAACCGATGAGAGAGTTTTATTCTTTAGAACGGCTCTGGTCGGATGCAAAGAAGATAAGAATCCCGCCATATGCAAAGAAATATCCAAAACTTCCTAGTTGAGATTCTAAGGCTCGCCTTAAAAGATCTCCGGTTAGATAAAATCCCCATCGAATCCATAAAACTGGACTTACCCACAAATAGTCGTTTTGGCGATTTAAGCACAAACGTGGCCTTAAAAATAACTAAATATATAAAATCTTCTCCGCGCGAAGTTGCCTTAAAGTTGGTAAATCGTATACAAGGATATTTAAGAGAATCCTACCTAAAGGATTATATAGATGAAATTAAGGTTGAGGGAGAGGGTTTTATTAATTTTTATCTTAAAAACAATTTTTTTTATGCACAAATAAAAAGAATACTTATTAAAGGTAGTAACGCCTTAGGATTAAATATCGGTCAGAAAAGGCCTGTACTCATTGAGTTTGTGAGTGCCAATCCTACGGGTCCTTTATCGGTGGCACATGCGCGACAGGCGGCAGTAGGAGATAGTTTAGCAAATATTTTAGATTTCTGCGGCTTTAGGGTAAAAAGGGAATATTATTTAAATGATGAAGGTAATCAGATTGATATCCTAGGCAAATCTGTAGAATTAAGATTAAGGCAACTCCAAGGGGAAAAGATAGAATTTCCTTGCGACTATTATCAAGGGGAATATATTTATGATATCGCCAGAGAGATTTATACGAAAAAAGAGGGCAAATTCAGCAGGAATTTTATTGAAAAAAATTTTTCCGATTATGCACTAAATTATATATTAGATATAATCAAAAAGGAATTAAATGATTTTAAGGTCAAATTTGATTACTGGACGAGCCAGAGGAAGTTGCGAGAAACTGGTAAGATTAATAAGAACTTAGCTTATTTAAGGAAAAAAGGATTCTTGTATGAGGTAGATGGGGCAGTTTGGTTTAAGTCTACTGCCTTTGGAGATGATAAAGACAGGGTAGTGGTAAAAAGCGACGGTAGTTATACATATCTTGCCCCCGATATTGCCTACCATCAAGAGAAATTCAGGCGCGGATTTAAATGGCTCATAAATCTCTGGGGTCCTGACCATCACGGTTATATCAATAGGCTAAAGGCGGCAATTGAGGCACTGGGGTATCCGCGTAATTCCCTTTCTATAATCATTGTGCAGTTGGCAACAATCTATCGTCACGGCCGTCCCATCCAGATGTCTACCCGTCGCGGTCAATACATTACTTTAAGGGAGGTCTTAAATGAGGTAGGTCTGGATGCGGCAAGGTTTTTCTTTTTAATGCGTCGCACGAGCAGTCACTTAGATTTTGATTTAGAATTGGCCAAAAAACAAACTCCAGAAAATCCCGTCTACTATGTGCAGTATGCCCATGCGCGGATTTGTAGTATACTAAAAAATACCTCCTTAAAAATTAGACAAGATACGGATTTATCTCTATTAAAAGAAGATGAGGAGATTGCCTTAATAAAAAAGATTTGTCATTTTTCTTATATATTAAATATTTGTTTAACTACTTTGGATCCATATATGCTCACTGTATATTTAATGGAGCTTGCCGAGGTATTCCATAAATTTTATGACCGACATCGCGTTTTAGGCGAAGATAAGAAACTCACCCAGGCGCGATTGTCTCTCATTGAGGCAACCCGGATTACACTTGCCAAGGGACTAGAATTATTGGGCGTATCACAACCTAAAGAGATGTAGATGAAGCCAGATGTCCCCAAGATATTGAATATTAGTTGCCTTGATCCTATACTTCAGGATGTCTTAAGTAGGGATTTGGGTATTTCAAGGATTCTTGCACAGGTATTAATTAATCGCGGTTTTAAGACAGCGGCAGAGGCAGAAAAATTTTTAAGCGCAAAATTAGATGATCTTTTATCCTATCAGCTCTTACCAGATATAGAAAGGGCAGTAGATTTAGTGAAATGCGCTTTAGGGAATCGGAATAATAAGGTAATGATCTTTGGTGATTATGATACAGACGGCATTACTGGAGTTGCCCTTTTGAAGAAAACACTTTCTAAGATGGGAATGGATGTCGAGCATTATTTACCCCATCGGATAAAGGAAGGATATGGTTTAAATAAAAATGTATTATCGCTTATAAAGCAAAAAGGAATAAAGCTTTTAATTACCGTTGACTGTGGTACAAACAACCATTTAGAAATAAGGCAATTAAGACAGGAAAAGATAGAAGTAGTGGTTATTGACCATCACGAATCCGCGGATTCAGATCTTCCGCCAGCATCGGCAATAGTTAACCCCAAATTAAAAAATTCTCGTTATCCCTATCGCGACTTGGCCGGTGTAGGTGTGGCTTATAAATTTTGCCAGGCAGTTACAGGAGATAAATTATTTGAGGATTTAGACCTGGTTTCCTTAGGGACAATCAGTGATGTGGTTCCTTTGACTGGCGAGAACCGTATTCTTGTCAAGGAAGGATTATCAGCATTAACCCGAACCAAAAATGTCGGTCTTAAGGCACTTATAGAGACAAGCGGTATTGAAGACAAAAAAATGACCCCCTATTTTGTCAGTTATATTTTAGGGCCACGTATAAATGCCAGCGGTCGGATTGCCTCTGCTGAAATTGCATTAGAGTTGCTTTTAACAGGAGAGGAACTAAAGGCACGCGGGCTGGCAGAGATTATTGAAGCACACAACCGACAGCGTCAGAGGATAGAAAGTGTAATTTTACAGGAAGCAGAAGATTTAATCTCGCGCGAGATTAATTTTAAGGAACATAAAGTTATTGTGATTGCCAAGGATGACTGGCATCCGGGTGTCCTAGGAATAGTCGCTTCAAAGCTGACCGATAGGTTTTATCGTCCAACTATTCTGATTTCCAAGGGTCATTCCTTATGTAAGGGTTCCGCACGTTCGATAAAAAACTTTCATCTTTTTGAGATGCTTTGTAAATGTAGGCATCTCTTGGAATCCTTTGGTGGCCATGCCCATGCCGCAGGCCTCGTCATTTCTCCTAAAAAGATAGAAGATTTCAAAAAGTTGATTAATCATCTGGCAGAAGAAAAATTACTTTTTATGGATTTACTTCCTTCGCTGGATATTGATATGGAGCTTAAGTTACAGGAATTAGATAAAGAGGTGGTTATGGAACTTGAGGCCTTAGCCCCTTTTGGTCTCGGTAATCCCGAACCCCTATTTTTTACGCGTGAACTAAGGGTTAAAGGAGAACCTCGTGTTTTAGGGAGAAATACCTTAAAGTTCTGGGTTACTGATGGAGAGTTTACTTATCCGGCAATCGGTTTTAATCTGGGGGAACTCAAAGACAATCTGATTAACGCAAAATCCTTAGATTTAGTGTATAAACCAAAAATGGATCTCTGGGAGGACAACGAGACAATCTTTTTAGAAGTTCAGGAGATATTTTTTAGATAGAATCTTAGGCCTTTTGCAAGACTCTCTTTTTTATGCATTTGGTGCAGACGTATACCCTGCGGGGATGACCGGCGATAATAATCCGCATCTTCTGCAGATTGGGAAAGAATTTACGTTTAGACCAACGGGCGATTTTACTCCCTGTGCCGCCCTTAGCCTTGTATTGACCCTTACGGGTAACGACTTTTCCTGTAAGTGGACCTTTGCCACACAAGGCGCATTTTTTAAGCATCATTAATCACTCTCTTTCAGAACGCATAGTATACTTTTAAAATTGAAGATTGTCAAGGAATTATGAATAAGATTTTAGAGGAATTAAACCCTGAACAATTAAAAGCAGTGACCCATAGAGAAGGGCCACTATTGATTATCGCGGGCGCCGGAACCGGTAAAACCACGGTAATTACGCGTCGGATTGCCTGGTTATTATCCGAGGGGCTTGCCAGGACAAATGAAATTTTAGCCTTGACCTTTACCGATAAAGCGGCGGTTGAGATGCAGGAACGGGTAGATGTATTAGTTCCTTATGGCTATACGGACATCTGGATTTCTACCTTTCATGCCTTTGGAGACAGAATATTGCGCGAAAATGCCTTAGTCCTCGGACTAAATCCTGATTTTAAGGTCTTAAGTCAACCCGAGGCAGCAGTATTCTTCCGTGAACATCTTTTTGATTTTAATCTTTCTTATTACCGACCTCTAGCTGATCCTACGCGTTTTATTGAGGCCATAATTTCCCTTTTTAGTCGCTTAAGAGATGAGGATGTTTCAGTCAAAGAATACTTTAACTTTGCCCAAGGGCTTATTTTAAAGGCAAAAGAAAATCCTCAGGATTTGGCGGTTCAGGAAGAAGCAGAACAACAGATGGAGCTCGCCACAGCCTATGCCAAATATCTGGAATTATTAGCCAAAGAAGGATTGGTAGATTTTGCCAATCAATTTTATTTACCATTACAACTTTTAAGAGAACATCCTTTAATCTTAAAACGGTATCAGGAGCAATTCAAATATATTCTGGTAGATGAATTTCAGGATACCAATTACGCCCAATTTCAGATTGTGAAATTATTGGCCGGAAAGAATAAAAATATTACTGTTGTTGCTGATGATGACCAGTGTATCTATGTCTGGCGAGGCGCAGCTTACAGTAATGTCTTTAATTTTATGGAGAATTTTCCCGAGGCAGAAAAAATCACCCTTATTCAGAATTATCGTTCTACCCAGCCGATTTTGGATAGTGCCTACCGCCTTATTCAACATAACAATCCCGAACGTTTTGAAGTCAAGGCCAATATCAATAAACGGCTTATCGCAAGGGTAAAGACCGGTAAAGAACCTGTACATCTACATTTTGATACAGGCTCTTCAGAGGCAGATTATGTTGCCCGATTAATCAGGGAGAGGGTAAATTCCGGTAATTATAAATTCCGTGATTTTGCCATTCTTGTGCGTTCCAATTCCGATGCCCAAGGCTTTTTGCAGGCGCTCAATATGCAGAATATCCCCTGGCAGTTTAGTGGAAATACTGGGCTTTACCTGCGCGAGGAAGTGAAGATCTGCCTTAATTTCTTACGCGTAATTGCCAATCCTATAGATTCCTTGGCTCTATATTATCTGGCAAGTTCCGAAGTATACAATTTAGATCTTTCTGATTTATCATTACTCAATCATTATGCCCGGCGTAGGAATAAATCTTTATATTCCGTATTTCAAGAATTACCCGAGATTATGGAGTTAAAAGATATTTCTGAGCTTACAAAAAATAAGATAAAAAATATTTTAACAGATATTGATAAATTCTTAAAACTCTCTCGCGAACAATCGACAGGAAAGGTACTTTATAGTTTTCTTACCGAAAGCGGTTACCTAAAATCCCTTACCAAAGAGATTAATTTAGAAAAAGAGGCGAAGATTCAAAATCTGGCTAAGTTTTTTAATATTGTGCGTGATTTTGGACTCGTGGCAGAAGAAGATAAAGTAATAAATTTCGTAAATTATATTAATCTTTTAATTGAGGCGGGAGATGATCCGGCGACCTTTGAGGCGGACCTGGATACCGAGGCGGTAAATGTCCTTACGGTGCATAAGGCAAAGGGCCTTGAGTTTAGGGTAGTATTTATGGTGAGCTTGGTAAATCAACGCTTTCCTCTCCCGCACCGTCGAAAAACATTAGAACTTCCTGATGCCCTGATAAAAGAAATAATTCCCACCGGAGATACCCATCTTCAGGAGGAGCGGCGTCTGTTTTATGTGGGGATGACTCGGGCAAAAGAAGAATTATATTTTACCAGTGCCTCAGATTACGGGGGAGGTCGTTTGCGTAAGGAAAGTATCTTTATTCACGAGGCACAGGGAAAGGAGACCGAAAAGACACAGAAGATAAAGTCTTCGGCATTGGAGACTATTGAACGCTTTGCCCTTAAAAAAGAGATTATTTCGGCACCTGTAGGAATTATTTCTGAAGACAAACTCCTTAATTTAAGTTATTATCATATTGATGATTATTGTACCTGTCCCTTAAAATACAAATATGTCCATATATTGCGTGTACCGATTATGGAGCACCACACGGTTATTTATGGTCGGGCGATGCATGAAGCAGTAACCAAATACTTTCAGTATAAAATAATGGGTAAGCCCATGTCATTGGAAGATTTACTGGATACGTTTAAAGAAAAGTTCGATCCCGAAGGCTTTCTGGAGGAGAGGCATCAAAAAGAACGTTTTCGTGTCGGCTGTGAGGCCTTGATCCGCTTCTTTAAGGAAGAAGAAAAACGCAATTCTTGCCCTACGTTTATCGAAAAAGATTTTTCTTTTATATTAGATGATAATAAAATTATAGGTAGATTTGACCGCATTGATCTTGAGCCAGATGGGGCGATAATTATGGATTTTAAGACCTCCCAGATTAATACCCAAGAGGAGGCAGATAAACGGACGAAAGAGAGTTTACAGCTCAAACTTTATGCCTTGGCTTATCAGAATATATTTGGGCAATTACCTAAACTTCTACAACTTTATTTTTTAGAGTCGGGCATTATTGGTAGCACAAGAGTAGAAAAGAAAGATTTAGAAAAAATAAAAGAGACGATAAGAGAGGTCTCCAGGTCCATTCGCGCGCAGAACTATCCGCCTCAACCCGCATATCTTGCCTGCAATTATTGTGCTTATAATCAAATTTGTGATTTTGCGATTATCAGAGGTCTCTGATTTAGATAGTTTTCAATGGTCTAAA